>CALEHV010000019.1 GCA_937876465.1 uncultured Bacillota bacterium
AAAAAACATTGACAACAGGTCACATCATAGCAGCCTATAGATACTGAATCCATTAGGATTCTTGAGTAGGAATCTCCCATCTTCAAAACAACTATTTGTTTAAGTGGGAGTAGTTTGATTTTCTGAAATTAATGCTTTAAATTCTCTTTTCCTTAGTTATAATAAATTTAAATTTAAGGAGATTAAAATGTCAAAATTTCAAGAAGTAAAAATAGTTGATAATTTTTACCAAAATTCATTATTTTTCCCTATGCCTACAGTTGCAATTTCAACGTTAGCTGAAGATGGTTCAACAACTATTGGAGCATATTCTTTAGTATTCCCATATTACATTGCAGGCAAAGATTACTACGCAATGATTCTAGAATGCCGTAATTCTAGCAATACTGCACAAAACATTTTACGTACAGGTAAATGTGCACTTAATTTTATTAAGGATGATAAAAAATCTTTCAAAGAATTAGTTAGATTAGGATTTCCTGGTAAAACTCCTCAAGAAAAGATGAAAGATTGCTCATTTAAGCTTGTTAAAGGGGTTGCTGAAGGTGTAAGGCCATTAGTCCTAGAAGATGCCTATCAAATCATTGAATGCACTTGGGACGATTCCTTAGACAACGGTGCAGAATCAAAGAAACATATTGGTGAACTCGAAGGTGTAGAAGGACCTTACAATAACTTCAATGGAATTACTTCAAAATTTGGTTGCCATTTTATTTTAAAAATGGATAAGGTCATAATGGAAGAAAAATATGCCGAGAATTTAAAGAATGGTTTGAAGCGTAATTCTTTCCCTAAAGTTCCAGTTGATTATGGCTATCATGACTCTAAAAATTTCTGGTATATGAGATTCGGTGGACGTAAGCCAACATATGAACCAATTGCTGCAAGTAACAATGGTTCAGTTGATACCGTAATGTACTGCGCTGAAAGACTTGATACTAAGGTAAAGTTCACTCGTGAAGCGTGTGAAATGTACACAAAAATCCCGCGTCCATTCATGAAAGCCGCGCTTACTCAAATAGCTCAAATAGCTGAACAAAACGGAATTATGGTTATTGATAAAGAAGCTGCGATCAAAATAGGCGAAATTAAAAAGAAAATGAAATAATTTGAAAACACACAATTAGTGTGTATAATAAAACCTGCAACTTACTCTATGGTTAGCGAATAATCCGACGCTTCTCGTGGAATAAGCGAAGACTTATAGGAGGATTACAAAATGGCATTATCAAAAGCTAAAAAGGCCGAGATTGTCAAAAAGTACGGCAAGAACGCTAAGGACTCAGGTTCTGTAGAAGTTCAAATCGCTTTACTTACTGAACAAATCAACGAACTTACAAGACACCTTAAGGCAAACAAAAAGGATGCTTCAGGTCGTAGAGGTCTCTTCGTTTTAGTTGGACAACGCCGTGGCTTACTCGATTACTTAAATCGTACAGACCGTGACGCATACGCTAAACTCTTAGCAGACCTTAAGATTCGTAAATAGTTCGAACCTAACTGAAATAGACCACCTCTGGTGGTCTTTTCTTTTTACTTAAAATTACTTTATTTTATATTATCAACAGTAACATTTTATGTTAGGATATAAATAGTTTCAAAAAAGGAGAAATAAAATAATGAAAAGAACATTCGAATTAGATTTCGAAGGCCGCAAGATCGTTGTTGAAGTTGGCGAAATTGCTAAACAAACAGCTGCGGCAGTCTTGGTTCGCTATGGTGAAACAGTTGTATTATCAAACGTTACAATGTCACCACGTACTGTTGACTGGGATTTCTTCCCACTCTCAGTTGAGTACCAAGAAAGAATGTATGCTGCTGGAAAGATTCCAGGCTCATTCTTAAGACGTGAGTCCCGTCCAAGTTCACATGCTATCTTAGCATCACGTATTACAGACAGAACTATGCGCCCACTCTTCCCTGAAGGATTCCGTAACGAAGTTCAAGTCGTTTCACAAGTCTTGAGCGTTGATTACGATTGTTCTCCAGAATTAGCTGCTATGTTAGGTTCATCCTTAGCAGTATCCATCTCCGATATTCCATTTAATGGTCCTATCGCAGGTGTCTTCGTTGGTCGTGTTGGTGGCAAATTAGTCATTAACCCATCAGTCGAACAAAAGAAAGTTTCAGATATCGATTTAACAGTTGCCGGTACTTCAGAAGCTATCAACATGGTTGAAGCAGGTGCTAAGGAAGTCAGCGAAGAAGATATGTTAGACGCTTTAATGTTTGGTCATGAAGCAGTCAAGAAACTTGTTGCCTTTGAAAATAAGGTCATCAAAGAAGTTGGAGTTCCAAAACGTGAAGTTCAACTCAAAACAATTCCAGAAGATTTACGTGCTGAAGTTACAGCATTAATCGACAAGGAATTACGTGCTGCAGTTTCAACAGTCGACAAACTCGAAAGAGAAGAAAAGATTGCTGCAATTGAAGCAAGAACAGAAGCTGAATATGCTGCTAAAGAATATGAAACTGAAAAAGATAAAGCAGTCACAGTTCAACGTGTTCACGAAATTCAAGAAGATATCGTTCACCAAGAAGTCCGTCGTCTCATTACTGATGAGAAGATCAGACCAGATGGACGTAAAGTTGACGAAATCCGTCCATTAGACGCACAAGTCGACTTATTACCAAGAACTCATGGTTCTGCTATGTTCACAAGAGGACAAACACAAGTTATTTCTGTTACAACTCTTGGACCTTTAAGCGATAAACAAATTATCGATGATCTCACACCAGAAGAAACAAAGAGATTTATGCATCACTATAACTTCCCACAATGGTGTGTTGGTCAAACAGGTAAGATTGGCGTCTTAGCACGTCGTGAAATTGGTCACGGTGCTTTAGGCGAAAGAGCCCTTGCTAACGTTATGCCTTCAGAAGAGGATTTCCCATACACAATTCGTACAGTTTCAGAAGTTGTTGAATCAAACGGTTCTTCATCACAAGCTTCAATCTGTGCAGGTTGTATGTCATTAATGGCTGCTGGTGTCCCAATTAAGGGTATGGTCAGTGGTATTGCTATGGGCTTAATCGCTTCTGGACCATTAGATGGTAAACATCCATACACAATCCTTACAGATATCCAAGGTCTTGAAGATCACTTCGGTGATATGGACTTCAAGGTTGCAGGTACTGCAAAAGGTATTACAGCTTTACAAATGGATATTAAGATTGACGGTGTCAGCCGTGATGTCTTAAAAGAAGCTTTAGCACAAGCTCATAAAGCACGTGCTCAAATCCGTGAAGTTATGTCTGGCGCAATTGCAGAAGTTCGTCCAGATGTTGCTAAATACGCACCAAAACTTGATAAACTCCAAATCGATGTTGAAAAGATTCGTGATGTTATCGGTACAGGTGGAAAAGTTATTAACGATATCATCGCAAAATGCGATAACGTTCAAATCGACATTGATGATGACGGACATGTAGTTATTTACCACATGAATCGTGAAATGATCAACAAAGCAAAACAAATGATTGAAGACATCGTTCGTGAAGCTAAAGTTGGTGAAGTTTACGAAGGTGAAGTCACAAGAGTCGAAGATTACGGTTGTTTCGTTAAACTCTTTGGTAACTGTGAAGGCCTCTGCCACGTTTCAAGACTTGGTTGGGGATTCATCGACAGAGCTCAAGATGTGGTTAAAGTTGGCGATGTCCTTAAAGTCAAAGTTTCAGAAATTGATGAAAAGGGTAAAGTCAAAGTTTCACATAGAGAATTTGTTGAAAAACCAGCTGGATATGTTGAAAAACCAGCAAAATCATTCGGCAAAGGTCGCAAATAAGAATGATTGATGTACTCGTAGTTGGTGCCGGTGTAGCAGGCTCGCTGATAGCGAGAAAACTTTCATCGTACCAACTCGATGTACATGTAATAGACAAAGAGAACGATGTCGGTAATGTCACTTCAATGGCAAATTCCGCCATCGTTCACTCTGGCTACGATCCAGTTCCGGGAACATTAAAGGCTATTCTAAATGTTAAAGGTAACAAAATGTTTCCTAAGATGTGCGAAGAACTTGATGTTCACATGGAAACTATCGGTTCTTTAACTGTTGCTTTATACGATGAGCAATTAAAACTTTTAGATGATTTAGCTAAACGTTCTAAAGAAAATGGCGTTGAAGTTAAACTTTTATCTGCTGAAGAAGTTAAACAATTAGAACCAAATATTAACACTAATGTTAAAGGTGCTTTACTTGCTCCAACCGCAGGTATTGTTAATCCTTTCACATTAACTGTTCACGCTATGGAAAATGCCGTTGATAATGGCGTAAAGCTTCATCTTGATGAAGAAGTTATTTCTATTAAGAAAAACGACGGTTTCTATAACGTCATTACGAACAAAAATGAATACCAAGCAAAAGTAGTTATTAATGCTGCTGGTGTTTATGGTGATAAAATCCATGCAATGGTGGAACCAATTGATTACAAAATCACTGCAAGAAAAGGTGAATATTTTGTACTAGATCACTATGCAAAAGGTTTAGTTAACCATGTTATATTCCCTCTTCCAAGCGAAAAAGGAAAAGGAATTTTAGTTTCTCCAACAACAAGCGGAAACTATATTGTTGGTCCATCTTCAGAATGGGTTGAAGATAAAGACGACGTTTCAACCGATAAAGAAACTCTTAACAATGTAAAAGAGCAAGCTTTAGCTATGGTTCCTTCAATTCCATTCAATCAAGTTATTAGAACATTCTCTGGAAATAGACCAACTCCATCAACTCATGATTTTGTTATAGGCTTTTCTAAATCAGATAAGCATTTCATTAACGCTTCCGGTATTGAATCACCTGGTCTTGCATCATCTCCTGCTATTGCAGAATATGTTGTAAATGAATTTGTAAGTAAAGTTATTTCTCTTATAGAGAAAAAAGACTATAACCCTTGTGTTAGAAAACACATTGTTATGTCTAATTTAACAACTGAAGAAAAAAATAAAGTTATTAAAAATAATCCTGATTACGGAACAATTATTTGTAACTGCGAAAAGGTTACTTTAGGCGAAATTAAGGACGAACTATCTAGAAGTGTTCCTCCTCATACTTCAGTTGCCTTAAAGAAAAGAACTAGAGCAGGCTTTGGAAAATGCCAAGGTGGTTTCTGCCAACCTTTAGTTCTTAAACTTATTGCAGAAAGATTTAACGAAAACATTTCATCCATCAAACTTAACAAAGACGGATCAGAAATTTGCAAATATCCTACCAAAGGAGGCAACAAATAATGATTAAACGCGATTTAGTTATTATTGGTGGTGGCTCTGCTGGTATGTCTGCTGCTTTAGAAGCGCTTAAACAAGGCATTAAGGATGTTTTAATTCTTGAAAAGAATGCTTATTTAGGTGGAATTCTTAATCAATGCATCCATAATGGATTCGGACTTCATGAATTTAAAGAAGAATTAACTGGTCCAGAATTTATGACAAGATTTTCCAAAGCAGTTGAAGAAAATCATATCGAAACTCGTTTACTAACCAATGTTACTTCAATAAGCAAAGACAAAATTGTTACTTATTCTAATTCTTACGAAGGCGTTGTTGAAGTACAAGCAAAAGCAATCATTCTTGCTACTGGATGCTACGAAAGAAGCGCTGGTGCAATTCAAATACCTGGTGATCGTCCAAGTGGCGTTTATACAGCAGGCCAAGCACAGCTTTATTTAAATTGTTATGGATATTTAGTAGGTAAAAGGGTTTTCATCCTTGGTAGCGGCGATATTGGCCTAATTATGGCACGTAGAATGACATTAGAAGGGTCAAAAGTCTTGGGTGTTGCAGAACTTATGCCGTATTCTGCTGGTTTAAATAGAAATATTGTTCAATGTCTTCAAGATTTTAATATTCCTCTATATCTTTCTCATACAGTCAAAGAAGTTAAAGGAAATGGGCATCTTGAAAAAGTCGTAATTGCAAAAGTAGATGAAAAGATGAATTTTATTCCTGGAACAGAGATGGAATTTGATGTTGATACATTACTTCTTTCTGTTGGACTTATTCCTAATGCAGATTTATTTAACAATTTAGGAATTCATTTTTCAAAAACTAGAGGTGCAGTGGTAAATCAAGACATGGAAACTGAAATCCCAGGAATATTCTCTTGTGGAAACGTTTTACATGTTCACGATTTAGTTGATTATGTTGTTAGCGAAGCTAGAGAGGCCGGAAGAGGCGCTGCTAGATATCTTAAAGGTGAACTTAAACATGAAGGCCATTCATATGAAATTAAACCAGGATTTGGTATCGGATATGTTGTTCCTCAAAAAGTAATTGTTGAAGATTGCTTAGATAAAATTACCTTTAAGTTTAGAGTCGCAAAGCCATTTAAAGATATTAATATCTTTATTAAAGATGGTGAAAATGTTATTAAACGAATTGTTAAGCCAGCAATTATTCCTTCTGAAATGGAAATTGTTACTTTAGATAAGTCATTATTGCCTTGCTTAACAAATGAATTAAATGTTTACGTGGAGGAAAAGAAATAATGAAAGAACTTATTTGCATTAACTGTCCACGTGGTTGTCATCTTCTTGTTGATGATAATTTAAATGTTACTGGCAATTTCTGTCCAAGAGGTGCCAAGTATGCGGTGAGTGAATTAACTCATCCAACAAGAACCTTAACATCAACCGTGAAAACTAATAGCATAGAAAATCCACGTTGTCCTGTTAAGAGTAAAGATCCATTACCTAAAGAGCTTATTTATAAGGCTATGGATATCATTAATGAAGTTGAAGTTAAATTGCCTATTCATATAGGCGACGTTGTAATAAAAAATATTTGTAATTCAAATATTGATATTGTTGCTACAAAAGATATTAATAAGTAGGAGAACTATTTATGGAAGACAAAATTAGGATCATCTGCCTTGGTGGTCAAGATGAAAGAGGCAAAAATTTATTTGTCGTTGAAATTAACGAAGATATTTTCGTTGTTGAATGTGGTTTAAAATTTCCAGATAAAACAAAATTAGGAATTGATTATATCATTCCTAGATTTGATTATTTAATTGAACACAAAGATAAAGTTAAAGGTTATTTTATTTCCAAAGGACACGATGCAGTTTTAGGTGGTCTTCCATACATTTATAAACGTATTCCTGCTCCTGTTTACTGTACTGATATGGCATCAATGTTTATCAAATCTTTTTGTGAACATAACCATATCAAAGTTGATTTTGATTTCCATTTAGTCCAACCAAGTGACGAAATTAAAATCGATGGTCGTATTATTAGATTCTTCCCAGTTTGCTGTAACGTTGCAAGAAGCTATGCTATTGCAATTAATACTGATAAAGGAAATATCGTTATTAACGATGACTTTGTCATCGATAACAACTCTGATGAAAGATATTTATCAAATTCAAAGATGCTTTCACGTGTCGCTGAAGAGCAAACTTTAATGCTTATGCTTAATTCAAACTATGCTGAAAGAACCGGTTATACAAACCCAAAATACAAACTTTCAGATTTGTGTGAGCAAACATTCAAAGATGCTCCAGGAAGAATATTTGTCGCAATTGAATCTCCTGAAATTTATAACATTGAGCAAATTATCAAATTGGCTATTCGTAAAAATAGAAAAGTTATAGCTTACGATAAAACAACAGAAGAATTTATTAAACAAGTTATGTATGACTATGGAAAAGATTTTATGGCTCCAGTAGATGATGTTAATAGAATCGCAGCAACTGATGTTTTAGTCATTATTTCTGGATTTGGAAGTAGATTGTTTCATAAAGTTTGTTTACTTGCTAGTGGAAATAACGAAGATAAGAGATTTAAACTTCATTCAAAAGATACATTTATTATCGGAATTCATAATGATAGTAAGAATGAAGTTGATTTCTCCGATACAGTTAATGAACTTTATAAAACTGATGTCGAAAACATTATTTACTTCAAAAAAGATCAATTCTTAAAGATGCATCCAAGTCAAGAAGACTTGAAGACTACACTTGCTATTTTTAAACCAAAATATTATCTCCCAATTGGCGGAAATTTCCGTGAACTTCTTGCTAATGCAAGAATGGCAGTTGACATGGGCATTGGTTTGAACCATATGAATGTCTTTGTTGTTGATAATGGAATGATTGTTTCAATTGATGAAAAAGGCGCCAGAGTTTGCGCTGAAAAAGCTCCTAGTGGAGACTTATTAGTTGACGGACGTGGTGTTGGTGACATTGATAACTCTTTAGTCGCTGAAAGAACTTCTCTTGCGGTTGATGGAGTCATTGTTTTAGGTGCAACAGTTTCGCTTTTAGAAAGAAAAATAATTGCTGGACCAGATATCCAAACTAGAGGCTTAGTTTTTGTTAAAGAAAGCGAACCTCTCCTAAAGGAGATTAATCGTGTTTTCGTTCAAATTATCGAAAACGAATTAAAAGCTCCTATCCCTTCCAAAAAGGCAATTGAAGATCAAACTCGAGACTTAATTTTAAAAGTTACAAGAAGAATGATTCTTAAATCACCTATGATACTACCAATTGTTGTAGAAATAGATAAATAAGCGTATATACGCTTAAATTAATATTTATATTGAAATTACTATATACATATATGTATAATAAAATCGCATGAAAAAGAAATTTAGAATTACAAAGGACGCATTAATCTTAACAATTGGCATCGCCATTTGTCTTTTAGCTTTAGTCGTTCTTTGTTCATGCAACGATAGAAGCATTTTTAAATTCCTTTCTCAAGGCATCTTAGCTGGTTTTGGCTTTGTTGGTTTTTGGCTTTTAATTCCAGCAGTTTTTATATTCGGGTTATATTTAATCCTTCGTCAAAAAGTTTATAAATTCCGTGTTGATATTACCATTTGGGGAATTTATTTAATTGTTCTTGGATTATTAATTTTCTTCTCAATAATCGGACCTGACGGAAAAGATGTAATTGTTAAAGACACAACATATCACATTTCTGCATTTGCTCTTAACGAAAGAGAACTTGAAAGTGGTGTTATTGAAACATCTCTTCAATTTAATAATGCAGTCGATCTTTTCAAAGGAATTGTTAATCAATCGCATTATTCAATTTCTAACGTCCAATTAGGTGGTGGATTTTTAGGTTTTATTCTTTGCGGTGCATTAAATAAAATAATCACTCCTATTGGTACAACAGTAGTTGTTTGGATAATAATTGTTATCGGACTTTGTCTTATTTTTAATCGTCAAATCAAGAAATTATTCCATTATATTAAGTCTGCTCCACAAAGAAAGAGCGCTACTCAAGATGTTTATGAAACTCGCAGTGTTGAACAAACTTTAGAAACTAAATCAATTGTTTATAACGATACAACTTACGAGAAGAGTTCTGAAATAAATAAAGAGATGGATGAACAACAATTAGCGGAGATGTCGTCTCGTAATTTTAACAATACCCACTCTTTAAAGAAGCCATCATTCTCAATGGAAGATGAAAATCCAATTATTGCTGCATTTGGCGCTGGATTCCAAGAAAGCCAGGGTTTACAAACACCATCAGATTCTTTCTTATGTAATGATAAATTATTTGAATCAAATAACAATACTTCAAATGTTAATTCGTTTGAAGAACAACAAATTGTAGAAAGCGAACCAGTTGAAGAGACAAGATTTGAAGAAAATCCTTTTGACAATTCCTTAGAAAATAACATAGTTGAAGAACAACATTTTGAAGAGCCTATTAATGAGCAACCAGTTTTTGCTCAACAAGAACCTGTTGCTACTCCAATAATTGACCCAATTCCTCAAGTTAAGCAACCTGAACCTATGGTTCAAGTACAACCTCAAGTTATAGAAGAACCTAAAGAAGAAGTCGCTCCGGTTGCAGAAGATTATCCAAGAAGCAGTGAAGAATATCGAATTATGCCTCAACCTGCAGCCCAAGAAAGAGAGACAATGTTTGTTTTACCTTCAATGGATTTACTCCAATATCATGAAGATGAAGATGATTTAACTAAAAACGTTGAACTTAACAATGCAAGAATGGAGAAAATCAATAAGATTTTCAACGATATGAAAGTTCACGCTCAAGCAACAGGATTTACAATCGGTCCTGCAGTCACAAGATTTGATATCGAAATGATTGGAGCAGAAAAAACTGATAGAGTTAAACAAATTCAAAACGACTTAGCTAGTCGTCTTGGTGGTGTTCCAGTCAGATTCCAACCTGTTGTTTTAGGAAAAATGACATCTGGACTTGAAATTGAAAACGAAGTTAAGATTACAGTCGGCTTACGTGAATCAATTGAAAAGTTACCTGAAGGAGAAAAATTTAAACTTGCAATTCCGTTTGGAAAAGATATTTCAGGTAATTATACAAAGGGTTTATTAAATAAATTCCCACATTTACTTGTTGCTGGTACTACAGGTTCAGGTAAATCAATCTTTGTTCACGCTATGATTGTCTCATTATTAATGAGAAATACACCAGATGAACTCAAATTATTATTAATCGATCCAAAGAAAGTTGAATTCGGATATTATCGTGAAATTCCTCATTTACTTTGTCCAAATATTTCTGATGCAAACAAAGCTTGTGTTGCAATGGAAAAATTAGTTGATGAGATGGAAAGACGTTATCACTTATTTGAAACTAACTTTGTTAGAGATATTGGTGAATTTAACCAAAAGGCTCCATCACTTGGATTACAAAAACTTCCATTTATTTGTGTATTTATTGATGAATATGCTGATTTAAGTGAAGAATGTAAAGATATTAGAGAACCGGTTGTTAGAATTGCTCAAAAAGCACGCAGTGCTGGTATTCACCTTTGCGTTGCAACTCAAAGACCTTCTGTCGATGTTATTGATGGTGTTATTAAATCAAATATTTCAACTCGTGTTGCTTTAACCGTTTCTTCTTCAACAGATTCAAGCGTTATTATCGATGAACCTGGTGCAGAAAAATTACTTGGTAATGGCGATATGATCGTTGCTTGCCAAACAGAATTTAAATCTAGTAAGCCACGTGTCCAAGGTTGCTTTGTTTCAACACCTGAAATTGAAAATATCGCAAAATACTTAAGAAGTAACTATAAGCCTGAGTACAATCCTTATTTCTTAGACTTGGAAGCACACAAAGAAACAAGTTCAAAATTAGTTGGCGGTCCAGCATTCGAAATTGATACAGCTGCTTTGAAAAAGCAAAATGATGAAGACTTTTATAATACAGTCAAAGAAACAGTCATGGTTATGGACTATGTTTCAATGTCTTTCTTAACAAGAACCTATGGTATTGGTTATCCACGTGCTGGCAAGGTATTTGCTCGCTTAATTAATGATGGTATTGTCGATGCTGTTAGCGAAGCTAGTAAAGGAAGTAGAGTTTTAGTACATAGCCAAGATTATCAAGGTAATTCTTTAAAGAAAACCGAATATTTAGAACAACCAAATGAACAAATTGAATCAGTTAATGAACAACCTGTTTCAAATGAAGAACAAATAGTTTCATACAATGAACCCGAACAAACTGAGACACTTTCACTTGATGAAATGTCATATGAACAGCCAAACTTTGGTCCAGATTCAAATGATGAAGATTTAGAACAACCTGATGTTACATCTCCTGAAGATAAAGGATTTTAATAATGGCAATTAAAGAAGTTAGACTCACATCATGGAGTTCATTTGACATTATGTTAAATGAACCAAGCCCTGTTCATATCGATTTTTTAGTTGATGATAGAGCAGTTTTAGTTAAATGCTATTCAAACGACGGAACAAAGTTATCTTATTCAATTGAAGAAGATATCGATGTTTTATCTCATGATTGCCGTATCCGTTCTTTTGAAGAAGGCAATTTTCCTTTGATTGTTGATGACGCCATCGATTTTATCGATTTTGATCAAAGATATACCTATAATGGAAATGACTTAGGCGCTAATTATCATAAGGATTATACAGTTTTTAAAGTTTGGTCTCCTTTAGCAAGCAAAGCCTTTATCGTTATTAATGGTTTTGAGCGTCAAATGGAGCGTTTAGATAACGGGGTCTATACTTTAACCATCGAAGATGATTTAGACGGTAAATTATACTTATATAAATTTTTAATTAACGGACAATATGTTCAAACTTTAGATCCATATGCTTTATCAAGTTCTTCAAACGGCAAAATGTCTGCAGTTATAAATAAAGAAAGAATTCAAATGGATATGCATGATGATTATCTTCCAAAGATGAATTCTTATTTAGATGCGATTATTTATGAAGCTGATGTAAGAGATATGACAGCAGATATTTCAACAAATATAGAAAATAAAGGTAAATATTTAGGCTTAATTGAAAAAGGAAGGACTACTCCCAAAGGAAATCCTGCAGGTTTTGACTATTTAACCTCACTCGGTTTTACACATCTTCAATTATTACCAATCTTAGATTTTGTTACTATCGATGAAGATAATCCTTCAAATTCATATAACTGGGGATACGATCCAATGCAATATTTTGCATTAGAAGGTAGTTATTCCACAAATCCTAACGACCCATATTCGCGCATTATCGAATTCAAAAAACTTGTTAAAGCTTTTCATAAAGCAGGAATTAGAATCAATGTAGATGTGGTTTATAACCACATATATAATGTTAAAACATCTCTTTTGCAAAGAATTGTTCCTAATTATTACTTTAGAAGAGACAAAAATAATAAGTTTTTAGATCATAGCTATTGTGGAAACGAATTAGCTAGTGAAAAGCCAATGGTTAGAAAACTCATTGTAGACTCTGTAATGAATCTAATTAACGAATATCACATCGATGGATTAAGATTCGATTTAATGGGCCTTTTAGACGTTGAAACAATGAATGAGATTGAACGTAGGGTTCATCAAGTTAAACCTGACGCAATGATTTATGGCGAGGGCTGGAATATGTTTAGTGAAACATGTGATGGAACTCCATTTGCAAATATGGAAAATCATAAGATGCTTCCAAATATCGCTTTCTTTAATGATAGATATCGTAATATAGTTAGAGGAAATGGTGGACATTCCTCTTTAGAGGAAAATGGTTATTTTTTAGGCAACAAATCATATAAAGATGGTTTCAAATTCGTCTATGTTGGAAGCTGCTTTGATTTAGTTTTCCCTAAATTATTTGATAGACTCGACCAATCTTTAAATTATGTTGAATGTCACGATAACGCAACATTATATGATGTAGTCAAAACATCAACAGAAATTGAGGATGTTCCTCGTTTAGTAAAGAAAATTAATAAAATTATTATGCTTTCGTTTGGTATTCCATTCATTCATGCTGGACAAGAAATTGGTGGAACTAAATTTAATCGTCATAACACATATAATGCCGGCGATAAATATAACAAATTCGACTATAACCTTTTAGATGAAAGGTTTGAACTTGCAAAGACTCTTTCTGCATATATTGCAATTAGAAAAGAAATTAAAATTTTCCATTCAAACGACATTTCTTTAATAGACCACAATATTTCTATGAAAGAAGAAAATGATATACTTCATATCGTTATAAACGATATAAACGAAAACAAATCAGTTTATCATTTATTAATAAATACAACTGAAGAAGGCAAAAAGCTTTTGATGGAAAAGGAAGTTGATTTATATGTTCCTTTTGGTTTTAAAAAGAACTTTATCAAAAACCCAAGCAGAACGATTCAACTTTCTCCAATGCAAGTTTCCTTGTTTGTAGAAACACAAAAATAGTGTTAAGGTAAAAAATATGGATTTTAGAAAATTGTTTCAATGGATCAAAGTAGTATTCAGAGCGGGAATACCTATTTTGCACATGAATAATAAATATTATAAAAAGTTTAAGAAGAATCCAAAAAAATATTCTTCAGAATATCGTAGAGAAAAAATCAACTGGATCATTACTAAATTAACCAACTCATTTAATGCTTATTACATTATCGAAGATTACGAAAAATACGAACACTTAAAAGATAAATGTTTACTTACTTCAAATCATTTATCCGATATGGACCCATTAATTCTTATGAATTGTTCTAAACGACCAATGACTTTTGTTAGTAAGAAAGAAAATATGGATAAAGTAGTCATTGGCAACATTTTATTTGCACTTGAGGCAATTCCTCTAGATAGAGACAATGTAATGAACCAAATCGGTCAAATTAAGCAAATAGTTAATGAGATTAAAAACGAAGAAAGACCTGATGTTTGTATTTATGTTGAAGGAACACGAAATAGACATCCAGAAAACCATTGCTTAGAATTCCATGCAGGTAGTTTTAAGATGGCATATATGGCAAATTCGCCAATTATTCCGGTTGTTACCTATGGTACTTTCAGAATTTTATCTAAACATTCGTGGTTAAAACGTTATCCCGTATTTATTAAATTCTTAGATCCTATTTATCCAGAAGATTACAAAAACTTAACAACAGTGGAACTTGCTAAGAAAGTCCAAAAACTTGTTAATGATGAAGTAGATAAAATGCGTAAACGCGACTACGAAGAACTTAAAAAACAAAAACTGTCTCGTAAGAGATTCCTCAAAGAGACAGCTGTTGATGGGATCAAAGATTAACGTCTTAAACCCTTAGGATATAAATTTTTAAGAACTAAACCTACTTGATTAACTGCACCTACATTTATTCCTTTATAGGATACTGTGGTGTAGTTTTTATTTTCTTTTACATTTATGGTTTCGCCATGTAAATAATGCTTTAATTCTTCGTCGTTTAATTCGAATGAATTAATAGAATTTAAATAATGTGAGTAATGATGACTGATTATTTTCTTCGAAGACACTTCTTCATAAGTTAATAAACCAGGTCTTAAAGCGATATCAACAAGCTTTTCTATTGGTTTACATGGAAGAGAAAAATGGTAAGTTATTTTTGATGTTCCTTTTCCATTTGAAATACGCGTACTCGTGTACTCATTGTTATCTACTTTCGATACACATTTACCAGGTTTATGAATCAAAGCAATAAAATGACCTTCCCCCGGAAACAAATTAGGGAATAAATGAATTGCTTCTGGTAATTCCTTTGAACGATAGAACAAAGGCGATTGAGGGATGTTAATTAATTCTGCATCGCTATTATTAAGTAAAAACTTAATTACTTCCTCATCTTCCTCAAAAGAGTAAGAGCACGTTGAATAAATAAGTGTGCCTCCTGGTTTTAAAAAGGAATATGCGAGTTGAATCAATTCCTTTTGGATATATGAGGCTTTAACTACCTTTTCATATGTCCAATCGTCTTTCATTTCTTGGCTTCTTCTAAACATGCCAGAACCTGAACAAGGTGCATCTAAAATAATGCGATCGAATTTGCTTTCTAAACCAGAGATTTTACTTAAATCTTTTGATAAAACAACAACGTTTCCTAAACCCATTCTTTCAACGTTAGAAAGAAGAATTTCACTTCGTGAATATGATAAATCATTGGCATAAATGACGCCTGATTTATTCATTAATAATGAAGCTTGAATTGTTTTACCACCTGGTGCCGCGCACATATCTAAAACTTGTTCATTTTCTTTTGGCGATAAAAGCCAAGAAACTAGTGAAGCAGAAGGGTCTTGAATATAATAACAACCTAAATCATGCCAAATAGTTTTACCTAATTGGTATTTCTCTTGATCGTAGAGATAAGCGTGTTCTACAATTGGGTGTTTTTTAACATTAGGAAATAGAGAAACAAATTGTTCATCAGACATTTTTGAAGTATTTAAAACTAAACCCTTATGTTCTTTTTCGCTAAAAGAATCAATAAGTGCATTTGCATCTTCTTCTGATAAATATTTCAATAAATGCTCTTTGAATTCCATAATTACATACATAGTATATTCAACAAAGCCAACAAAACCAAAATTAAACTATTTTGCACAACAAAAAACTTTAAATTTTATATAGTATTCATAACATATTATGTTATACTTACAATGAGGTATTATTTTATGAGAATGGTTGATATTATTACAAAAAAGCGTGACGGCCATGAATTAACAGCAGAAGAAATTACATTCTTTGTTGATGGTTACGTCGCAGGTAGAATTCCAGACTATCAAGTTAGTGCTTTATTAATGGCAATTCTTTTTAAAGGAATGACTAACAATGAAATTGTTACATTAACAGATAGAATGGAACACAGTGGTGACGTTATGGATCTTAGCTGCATTAAAGGCGTTAAGGTTGATAAACACTCAACTGGTGGTGTTGGCGATAAAACAAGTATCGCTCTTGGACCTATGGTCGCAGCATGTGGTGCTAAATTAGCAAAGATGTCTGGCCGTGGTTTAGGACATACAGGTGGAACACTTGATAAATTAGAATCAATTCCAGGTATGCAAGTTTTCGTTAGTGAAGAGCACTTCATTAAACAAGTTAACGAAATTGGACTTGCTATCATTGGTCAAACTGGAACTTTAGTTCCGGCAGATAAAAAGCTTTATGCTTTAAGAGATGTTACAGGCACAGTAGAAAGCACACCATTAATTGCTTCCTCAGTTATGTCAAAGAAACTTGCGTCTGGATCAGACTGCATCTTACTAGATGTTAAGTTCGGTAACGGTGCATTTATGAAAAACGCAGAATCAGCAAGAGAACTTGCTAAGATTATGTGTGCAATCGGAAATTCTCTCGGACGTGATACCCGTGCAGTCTTAACAGACATGGAACAACCATTAGGCCATGCTGTTGGTAACGCTCTTGAAATTAAAGAAGCTATTGCTACATTACACGGACAAGGTCCAAAGGACTTTACAGAATTATGCTTACGTTCAGGCGCAATTATGCTCGAACAAGCTAAGATTGTTAAATCCGAAGAAGAAGGCCTTGCAATGTTAAAGAAATCCATCGAAGATGGAAGTGCATTTGAAAAGTTATGCCAAATGGTTGAAGCTCAAGGCGGAGATGTTGAATATATCCGTCACCCAGAGAAATTCGAACTTGCTAAAAACATTGTTGAAGTCAAAGCAGCAAAAGATGGTTATATCAAACGTATCGTTGCTCTTGAAATCGGTGAATCTGCTATGCGTTTAGGCGCTGGTAGAGAAACATTCGATGATGTTATTGATATGTCAGCTGGTATCGTCCTTTCTAAGAAAGTTGGCGACCAAGTTAAGAAGGGTGATGTACTTTGTACAGTTCACACAAATAAAGAAGAATTCTCACAAATCCTTAAGGATATTGAAAATTCATTCGTTATTGTTGATGAAGTCGTTGAAGTACCTCCAACCGTTCACGATTACATTCATTAATTATGAAGGTTGTCATTCAAAACGTATTACAAGCATCAGTCACAATAGATAATAAAGTCGTGGGAAGTATTTCCCGCGGCTTTTGTATCTTAGTAGGTTTTACTGATGGAGATAACGAAGAAATCGTTGATAAAATGGTTAACAAAATTATCTCTTTAAGATTGTTTAACGATGAGAATGGCAAAACAAATCTTTCTTTGAAAGATATTAATGGTGAAATTTTATCCATTTCTCAATTTACTTTATACGGAACCGTTAAAGATGGTAGAAGACCAGCATTTATTAATGCTATGAGGCCAGAACCAGCTTCCAAGCTATATGATTATTTCAATGAGGCACTAAGAAAAACCGAATTTAAGATTCAAACAGGTGTATTTGGTGCCGATATGAAGGTTTCGTTAATTAATGACGGACCGTTTACTATGATTCTTGATTCTAAGGAGTTGTTTTAATGAAAGTTATGATTGGCCTAAGCGGTGGCGTTGATAGCGCTGTTGCGGCTTATTTACTCAAAAAACAAGGCTATGATGTCGTAGCTTGTTTTATGCGTAACTGGGACTCCATGGCAAATAACGATTTTTTAGGTAATCCAACAGTTAACGACAATCAATGTCCTCAAGAAAAGGATTATCAAGATGCTCAGAAAGTTGCTGATCAACTTGGCATACCTTTAATGAGAGTTGATTTTATCAAAGAATATTGGGATTATGTTTTCTCATTCTTTATTGAAGAATACGAAAAAGGGAGAACTCCAAATCCTGATATTTTATGTAATAAATACATAAAGTTTGATGCTTTCAGAAAATTTGCTAAAGAAGCAGGATGCGATAAAATCGCTATGGGACACTATGCTAAAAAGGTTGAAGTTGATGGACTTGAATATTTAACAAAGTGTTTTGATGAAAATAAAGATCAAACATATTTCCTTAGCCAAATTAACGAAGAACAAATTAAATCATGTTTATTTCCTTTAGGCGACATTGATAAACCTGAAGTTAGACGTATTGCACACGAATTAGGATTAGTTATTGCAGATAAAAGGGATTCAACTGGAGTATGTTTCATTGGTGAACGTAATTTTAGAGAATTTTTGAAAAACTATATTCCTGCTCAAAAAGGCAATATCATTGATATTGATTCAGGAAAAATTATTGGTCAGCATAAAGGTGTTTACTATTACACAATCGGACAACACAAAGGATTAGGCATTGGTGGAATTGCTAATGAAACTGCCACTGGTTGGTTCATTGTTAAAAAAGACGCAAAGAAAAACATTCTCTACGTAACACGTGGAGATACTCAAAAATACTTAATGTCCAACAAATGTATTGTTAGAAAACTTAACATTATCAATCCAAATGAAGTTTTCCCTCAAGAAGTTGGTGCTAAATTCAGATATCGTCAAAAAGATCATCCTGCAACAATTAATCTTGTTAATGGCGAGATCGTTTGTACCTATGATTACTATAAAGCCGTCACAACTGGCCAAGAAGCCGTCTTTTATAGTAAGGATGGTAGATTAATCGCCTCGGGTACAATTGATGAGGTCTATCGAGACGATGTAAGAATCGATATATAAGAAAAGGAGAGCATAGCTCTCCTTATTTTCTTACTCTTCTTCAACTTTTTTATCTGCCTCATCGAATTTTTTAAGCAAATCTTCGACAGTAAGTTTAGATTTTTCTTCACCTTTGACATCCATAATAATGTGTCCACAGTGATACATAATAAGACGATCACCATAAGTAATTGCATCTTTCATGTTGTGAGTAATCATTAATGTAGTCATCTTATTTTCACGAACAATTTTGTTTGTAAGTTCAAGAACTTTTTTAGCTGTCTTAGGATCAAGAGCAGCGGTGTGTTCGTCAAGCAATAAGATTTGTTTAGTTAAATCAAATTTTTCTCTAATTTTTATATCAGCAGCTTTTTTAGTTTCTAATATCTTCACTTTTTTCTCATCTTTAGAGAGATTTTCGTCCTTTTTAATGTTAGAGATAATTTCTTTAACTTGGTCTTTTTGATCTTGAACAAAGATATCGAATTCTTCTTTAGCTTCACGAGGAGATTGACCACCAAATAGTGCGTAATCACGTCTCATCATTGCGTAAGTTGGCTCACTTCTTAATGTTGCCATTAACAGTGTTAATGCTTGACGTTGTCCCCCAGACATAACTCCAACTTTTTGGTTTAGTCTATCTTCTAGATTTAATCCAATTCTTGCGAGTTGCTCTTTAAAGTATTGCTTATGATTTTCATTAAAACCCCATTTAATTGGAGAATGAAGTTTGCCACGATTATAGGCAATTTCCATATTTTCAATTACAGACATATCTGCAGCAGTACCCATCATAGGATCTTGGAATACTCTTCCAAAGTAAGCTGCACGCTTATGTTCTTTGATTTTGGAAACATCATAACCATTTAAAAGAACTTGTCCATCATCTGGAGTTAAGACACCAGATAAAATATTCAAAGTGGTGGATTTACCTGATCCGTTACCGCCAATAATGGTAATAAATTCGCCAGGTTCAATTTGAAGATTAACGTGATCTAATGCAATACGTTCATCTTCTTTTGCACCAGTGAGGTTGAATACTTTAGTAACATTTTTTAGTTCTATCATTGTGCATTCCTCCTCTTTCTTTTAGCGTCTATCTGACCCTTAACCTTATTTTTAATAACGCCTATAGCTAAAGCTATAACTATAAGGACTGCGTACAAGAGTTTTAATAAGTTTGGATCTAAACCAAGTCTTGTAGCAATTGTAATAATTATGAAGTAGAGAATACTTCCAAGAGCAACAGCGATAAGCCAATTCTTGAATGAACGTTTACCAAATATGGCTTCGCCAATAAGAATTGATGCTAAGCCGACAACTAAATATCCTGATGCGGAAATAGTTGTAACAGTTTTGACTTGTTGAGCATATAAAGAACCACCTAAGCCGATTAAAGCGTTTGATAATGCAATGCAAACAATTGTTGAAACGTCTGTATTAATACCTTGAGCTTTAGCCATTTTTTCATTCATTCCTGTAGCTCTAATTGCCATACCGTATTCTGTTCCAAAGAAGAAATATATTCCAAGCATAGCAATAACGACAACAACAAACATAACAACTGCTGTTATTACATCTCCCCAAGGAGCAACAACGATGAATCTTCCTCCAACATCGTCAAATGTCCATGGATAGAATAATGAATAAATAGTTTGAGATGGGCCGTCTTTAGTAATGCTAAATGTCACTTGTGACATAAAGTGCGAAGAAGCACCTTTTTGTAAGCCCATAATAATCATTGCAATAGAAACTGCGGCAGTCATCGTAATAATTCCGGAAAGGAGCTTAGGAATTTTTACGAATCTATTTAAAACACCTGTTACTAAACCACATATTCCTCCTGCAACAAATGATGCAATAGTGGCAATCCAAGGATTTACTCCGTTGAATATCATGACTCCCGAAACTGCAGCGCCAATTAGGAAACTTCCTTCAGCTGTTAAGTCAGCAAAATCTAATAATCTATATGTAAGGAAAATACCGAGCGCGAGTAACGCACATGGAAGACCACTTGTAATAATATTTAAGACAATATCTAAAAACATAAAAACTAATTAGCTGAAACGTCTCTACATTTTGCTTTTACAGCATCTGGTAAAACAATATTTGTACCAGCAAGATTTGCAGATGAATATAAATATTCACATTCTTCTTTTGTCATTGATGTAACAGGAATATCTTTAGGAGCTTTTTCTCCTTTTAAAATTTGAGCAGCAATTTTGCCTGTACGGACACCAAGTTCGAAATAATCTACAGAAAGAGTAATGTGCCCGCCTTTCTTAAGCATATTTTCTTCGCCTGCAACAACTAAGACATTCTCAGAATTACATGCTTGAAGAACTGCGTTCATATTAGCAGCTAAATTATTATCAGTCGGAATATAAATGGCATCAATACCTGATTCTGAAGCTAATGCCAAAGCATTTGCAGAAATATCGGTTGGTCCAGTAACTGTTTTTCTAACTACAGTTAAGCCTTCACTTTCTGCAGCTTGTTGAGCTTGATCAGCTTGAACAACTGAATTAACTTCTGATGAAGTGTAAAGAATACCAATTTTATCAGCATCTGGAATGCATTCTTTAACTAATTTAATTTGAGCATCGATTGGTTGAGCGTCACTTGTACCGGTAACATAGCCTTTTCCATTTTCCAATGATTCAACTAAATTAGCTGAAACAGGATCGGTAACTGCAGAGAATAATATTGGTTTTGTTGAACCTTTATCAGTTGCTGCAGAATTAAGAGCTTGTGATGCTCCTGTACCGAGTCCGAAAGTCATTTCGCAACCTCCAACTAAATCCTTTGCAAATGTAATTAAGTTTGCATCATCTCCAGAAGCGTTTCTTGAGACGATTTGGAAATCCTTGTTTTTAACAAGACCAGCTTGTTTTAAACCATCTTCAAATCCATCTGCACATAATTGAAGTGCATCATGTTGAACTGGAAGTAAAACACCAATCTTTGGACCTGTTTCTCCACAACCTGTAGCTGCCAACGAGACTAAGAGAAGTGAAGCAGATAATCCTATCAATTTTGCTTTTTTCATAGTTTGTTCTCCTTTAACAAAATAAAACTTGGGATTCGAACACCCAAGCATCTTATCTTATTACCAGGTGTTCAACTAATTTTTGTTTCCCACCTTGAACCATTTTCAAACAATAGGAAACAATTACCTAAAGTAATAAAAATAGCAAAAATAGAAGTTTTGATTAACTTTAACGAATTTTGAATTTGTCATAGTTTCTGAGCTCCTATTTATGAAATTATTATAGTTGAATGCTCCTTAATATAAAAGAAGAAAATATTTATGTTTATTTAAACATGTATGTGTGTTATAGTATTTTCGCTCCGATAAAGGAAACTATGCCACTCCTTTGGAGGCGATGAAAGTCGCCGTAGTTCTGCGTTAAAGAACATAATTAAGTCGCACTAGAGTTATCTAGTGAATAAGGATGGTACCGCGTTAAAACGTTCCTTAGGGTTCGTTTTTTATTTTTATTTAAAAAGAGGTTACGATTATGAAAAAATTATCAGGAAACGAAGTTAGATTAATGTGGTTAGACTTTTTCAAAAGTAAAGGCCACCACGTCGAAAAAGGTGCATCATTAATTCCGTACAAAGATCCATCATTACTTTGGATCAACAGTGGTGTTGCTGCACTTAAAAAATATATGGATGGTTCAGAAGTACCTCCATCAAGAAGAATTACAAACGTTCAAAAATCAATTCGTACAAACGACATTGATAACGTTGGTTATACTTCACGTCACCATACATTCTTTGAAATGCTTGGAAACTTCTCAATTGGAGACTATTTCAGAAACGAAGTTATCCCTTGGGCATTTGAAATTCTCACTAGTGAGAAATATTTCGCAATGCCAAAAGATAAGCTCTACATGACATACAATCCAAGTGATGAAGCAAGCCATAAATTATGGTTAGAATGCGGTGTTAGTGAAGACCATTTAATCCCATTAGAAGGAAACTATTGGGAAATTGGTGAAGGCCCAGCAGGACCAAACACAGAAGTCTTCTTTGATCGTGGTGAAAAATACGATCCAAATCATTTAGGAGACAAACTTTTAAGAGAAGAAATTGAAAACGACAGATACATTGAAATCTGGGGTATTGTTTTCTCTCAATATAACGCTGTTCCAGGCACTCCACGTAGTGAATATAAAGAATTACCAAGTAAAAATATTGATACAGGTGCTGGACTTGAACGTATTGTTTCTGTTTTACAAGAAACTCCATCAAACTTTGAAACTGATTTATTCATGCCAATTATTGAAGCTGTTGAAAAAATGGCAAACGTTAAATATGAAGCACCTAACCTCACTCCATATAGAGTCATTGCAGACCACATTCGTGCTGTTACATTTGCTATCGGTGATGGTGAGATGTTCTCAAACGAAGGTCGTGGCTACATCTTACGTAGATTAGTAAGAAGGGCTATGAGATTTGCTAAAAAGCTCGGAATTAATCGTCCATTTATGAACCAATTAGTCCCAGTTGTAGTAGAAAAATATAAAGGCTTCTACCCAGAACTTGAAAGCAAATCTGCTCATATTCAAAACTTACTTAAAGCTGAAGAAGAAAAATTCATTAAGACATTGTCTTCAGGTGAACAAATTCTTCGCGAAATGATTGAAGGTAAGAAAGAATTATCGGGCAAAGATGCATTCCGTTTATACGATACATTTGGTTTTCCATTAGACTTAACAAAAGAAATCTGCGCTGAAAGCAACATTAAAGTTGACGAAGAAGGTTTCCAAGTTGAAATGGAAGCTCAAAAAGAACGTGCTAGAAACGCTCGTAGCGGTGAACAAAGCATGCATAAACAATCAAAGGATTTACTTGATTTCAATTTACCAAGCGAATTCACATATGATGACACACCAATCGAATCAAAAGTCATTGGTTTATTCAAAGATGGCGTCAAAGTCGATGTTATTGACGATGAAGGCGAAGTTGTCTTTGCAAAAACAAACTTCTACAGTGAATCCGGTGGTGAAGTTGCTGATCATGGATCAATTAAAAACTCAAGCACATTAGCAAGTGTTGTTGATGTTCAAAAAGCTCCAAATAAAGAGAATCTTCATTTTGTGAAACTTGTTAAAGGTTCAATTAAAGTTGGTGATACATTTACTCTTGAAGTTGATCACGAAGAACGTGAATTTGTTAAGAGAAATCACTCTGCAACTCACTTATTACAAACTGCATTAGTTAGAGTTTTAGGCGACCATATTAAGCAAATGGGTTCATTTGTCTCTTCTGAATATATGAGATTTGACTTCTCTCATTTTGAAAAAATAACTGAACAACAATTGAAAGAAATCGAATATGAAGTTAATAGATTAATTGCTAAAGCAATCCCAAGCGATATTAAGGTTCTTCCAATTGAAGAAGCTAATAAACTTGGCGCTAAAGCATTCTTCTCTGAAAAATATGGCGATCATGTCCGTGTTGTTAGATTCGGTGATGATTCTCTTGAATTCTGTGGTGGTTGCCACGTCGATAATACAAGAGATATCGGGGTATTCGTAATTGAATCAGAAGAATCAGTTGCTTCAGGTGTTCGTAGAATTCAAGGAAGAACATCGTTAGGAGGCTACAAGCTTCTTAAAGAAAGAGAAGACATCTTGAATGAAGTTAAAGATTCTCTAGGTGCTAAGTCAATTGTTGAAGTTAACGATAGACTTAATGCAAGTTTAGCTGCTCAAGCTGAACTCAAGAAAGCTAACGAACAACTTATGGATAAGATGGCTCAAGTTACTGCTGATTCATTAATAAATGAATTCGTAGATTTTAATAACTATAAAGTCATCATGAAATATGTTGAAGGTATGTCTATGAACAACCTCAATAAGATTGGCGATATTCTTAAGAATAAACACGCTGATTCAATTATCGTTTTAGTTGGCGGAAGTGATGGAGATTTATCTCTTGCATGTTTCGTAACTGGAAATGCTTTAAATTCAAACAAAGCAGGCGATATTATTAGAACACTTGCAACAGAACTAAAAGGTAATGGTGGTGGACGTCCAAACATGGCAAACGGTCGTGGCAAAGATAAGTCCGCTATTTCGCACGGTTTTGATATAATTAGAGGAAATATTAAGTGAAAAAGATTTTAGGGCTTGATTTGGGCACAAAAACACTTGGAATTGCTATATCTGATGTTTTAGGTATTGCAGCACATGGTTTAGAAAACTTTGTTTTCGAAAAAGGAAACTATAAAGCTGCAAGAGAAAGGGTTCTTCAAATTGTTAAAGAACACGATATTGAAGAAATTGCTCTTGGATTACCTTTACATATGAATGGCGAGGTTTCCGAAAGGGCCCAATCCTCTATGAGATTTAGAGATGATTTATTAAAAGAAAATCCTAATTTAAAAATAGAATTAGTAGATGAAAGAATGACTACTATAATTGCTAACAACAGACTTCTTGAAGCTAACTTATCTAGAAATAAAAGAAAACAAGTTATCGATCAACAAGCTGCAGTTGTTATCTTAGAGTCATACATGTCTACAAGAAAGGTGAATTAATATGGCACAAGAATTATTAAATGATGAAGAAATGATTATCACTAACGCCGATGGTGAAGAAGTGGTTATGAAAATTCTTTTTACATATGAAAATGAAGAACGCAAAAAATCATATGTTTTCTTACAAGAAAAAGACAACGAAGAAAACGTTTTAGCATTCATCTATAGCGAGGAAGATAAATCCTTGTTAGAAATCGAAGATGACGAGGAATATGGAGAGGTCGAAGAAGTGTTTAATGCATTCATGGAAGACCCAAAAATTCAAGAAGCTAAAAAATAAGTTTGTTTTATAAATTGTTATAGTATACAATACATTCTTGTATTTTGGAGAGGTCACGAAAATGGCAGAACAAAAGAAATATAGAATTACAGAAGCTAAAAAGGCTGAATACGAAGCAGAATTAAAGAACTTAACAACAGTCGAAATGCCACAATGTATTAACGATGTTAATACTGCTCGCGCATTAGGCGATTTAAGCGAAAATGCAGATTACGATGCTGCTAGAAAAAGACAAGCAGAATTAAATAGAAGAATTGGTTACTTAACCGATGTTTTAAACAACTGTGATGTTATTCAAGGAACAATCTTAGAATTCAAACATCTTGGTAATGGAAAAACATATAAATTCTTAATCGTTGGAAATAGCGGTGCTAATCCATTAGATGCAACTACTCCAACGATTCCAGAAGATTCACCAGTAGCTATTGCAGTTAAAGGTCATAAGGCTGGAGATGTCGTTACAGTTAATGTTGCTAATAAATACGACATTGAAATCTTATCAATCTAAGGAATAATAGAAAATAATAGGGAACCTAATGGTTCCCTTTTTTCTTTCGTGAAAATTTTTCCTTCATTTTGTAAATATGTTATTGGAGGAAAATACATGAAAAGACAATTAACTTTAGAAGAGTGTGAAAACACAGTAACTGGTGAAATAACCTTAACTGCAGTTATGGCAATTTGCGCAATCGCAATTGTTGCAATTATTGCTTATAAACTTTTTACATCTACACAAGGATCAGGAAAAATCCCTGGTGGATGGCAATTTTCTTGGAAATGAAAATTCAAGAAATACCAAAGAACGAACGTCCTAGGGAAAAGGCTTTAAAATACGGAATTGAAAGCATAACAGATCAAGAACTTTTGGCTATCATTATCGGCTCTGGAGTCAAGAATAAATCGGCGTTAGAAATTGCAGATTCTTTAATTAAAAGTTACACGAATATTTCTTGCTTATCTAAAGCTAAAACATCCTTACTTAAGAAAGAGTTTGGCTTAAGCCAAATATCTTCGTTAAAACTAGAAGCAACTTTTGAATTGCATAATAGGTTATTGCGACCTCAATACAATAATTTAGACATTGTTTTAACGTCTCAAGATGTATTTGAACGATACAAATATTTAAAAGATGAAAACCAAGAGTTTTTAGTGCTTTTAATGCTCAATCAAAAATCTAAAATTATTAAAGAAAAAATAATGTATAAAGGGACAAGTAGTTTTATCGAATTGAATATAAAAGAAATAATGGTGGAATTATTACAAGCAAACACAGCTAAGTTGTACTTAATTCATAACCATGTAGATTCTAGTTGCAAGCCAAGTGAAGAAGATATTGAATCAACATTAATCATCCAAGAAAAAGCTAGGATTTTAGGTATTAAATTAATCGATCATATTATCATTCATTGGAATGGATATTTTTCTTTTTTAAGAAACGGCCTAATTAGAAAATATCGAAAATAGTTGTAGTTTTTTAAACTTTTATTATAATAAATACTGTTGTTGCCTCACGAGCTACAACCGCATTGAAAAGGTTACCAAAACTTAATGCCTTTGGCATTAGACCTTAAGAGCGAGTCCTTAGTGAGATATAGGAGGTATTTACATGTACGCTATTATTGAGACTGGTGGAAAACAAGTTCGCGTTGAAGTCGGACAAAAGATTTACGTTGAAAAATTAGACGTTAAAGAAGAAGGCACATATGTCTTTGAAAAAGTCGTTTTAGTTTCAGACGGTAAAGTTAAAGTTGGCACACCATATGTTGATGGAGCTAAAGTCAGCGCTAAAGTCGTTAAGAACGGATTAGCAAAGAAAGTTCGCATTTACAAATACAAAGCTAAACACAACTCAGCACGTAGAATGATCGGTCATAGACAACCATATACTTGCTTAGTTATCGAAAGCATCAATGCATAATTATGATTCGCATTGAATGTCAAAGAGAGAACGGAAATATAAATTGTCTTTCTCTCGAGGGACACGCCAATAGTGCGCAACATGGAAAAGATATCGTCTGCAGTGCAGTTAGTGCTGTAGTATTCGGCGGATTGAATGCATTAGAAAATCCTAAAGCATTTGATATTAAAACTGATGAAAAATCTGGTTCCGTTAAAATTGTTGCCATAGGCAATGTCTCATCACACGACTATCAAGTATTAGATGTTATCTTCATTCAACTTAAGTCGATTGAAGAAACAAATTCCAAATACATCCAAATAGTCGAGAAAGGATGCTAGAAAATGTTATTTAAATTAAATTTACAATTCTTTGCTAGTAAGAAAGGTGTCGGTTCTACAAAGAACGGCCGTGACTCTGAGTCAAAACGTCTTGGTGCTAAAGTCTCTGATGGAGAATTCTGCACTGCTGGCAGCATTATTTATCGTCAACGTGGCACAAAAATTCTTCCAGGCGTAAATACACGTCGTGGTGGAGATGATACAATCTTCGCATTAATCGATGGTATCGTTAAATTCGAAAGAGTTGGAAAGAACAAAACACGTGCTTCAGTCTACGCTAAATAACTAGACTAAAGAATTAATTGAGAGCTCGAAAGGGCTCTCTTTATTTTACATATTTAAACAAAATCATATATAATATGTTTATGTTTATAGACAAAGCAGTAGTAGAAGTTAGATCAGGAAAAGGCGGAGATGGCATGATTGCCTTCCTTCACGAAAAATATATGCCAAACGGTGGTCCTACCGGTGGCAATGGAGGTCGTGGGGCTTCGATTATTTTTAGAGCTAACAAATCAATTAATACTCTTTTTAACTTTAGACACTCAAAAGTCTTTGTTGGTCCAGATGGTGGAAAAGGTTTAACTAAGAACCGTTATGGACGTGGCGCTGATGATGTAATTGTTGATGTACCTTTAGGTACGGTTGTCTTTGAAGAAAAAGATCACAAATTCATCGCTGACCTTTCAAAAGACGGACAAATGGTTGTTGTGGCTAAAGGTGGAAGAGGTGGACGTGGTAATGCTGCTTTCAAATCTGACAGAAACCGTGTTCCAAAAATTGCAGAAAATGGATTACCTGGGGAAACAAAGAGATTAATTCTTGAATTAAAACTCTTAGCTGATGCAGGTTTAGTTGGTTTACCAAATGCTGGAAAATCAACATTATTAAGCGTTGTTAGTAACGCAAATCCAGAAATTGCAGATTATCCTTTTACGACCCTTGAACCAAATCTTGGTGTTGTTAATGTTTCAAAATTTGAATCGTTTGTTATGGCAGATCTTCCAGGACTAATTGAAGGTGCATCACAAGGTAAAGGATTAGGATTAGCCTTCTTACGTCACCTTGAAAGATGTAGAGTTATTGTCCATTTAGTTTCAATGGATGAAATGAGCGATCCTGTTAATGACTTTAAAGTTATTCAAAATGAACTTAAGTCCTATGGACTTGGTTTAGATAAAAGACCTTTAATTGTTGTTGCAAGTAAAATGGATACAGAAGGTGCTAGTGAACGCCTTAAAGCATTCAAAAAGGCCGTAAAAGTTGATGTATTACCAATTTCATCGTTAACACATGATGGTGTTCAACCATTAATTCAAAAAATTAACGAAGTATTATCGCATACAGAACCATTTGCACTTGAACTTGGTGAAGATGTCACAACTGTTAAGGTTTATGATGCAAATAACGCTCAACCAACATTCGAAATTGTTAGAGAAGGCGAACATCAATTCAGAATAAAAGGCGAATCTGTTGAACGTACCTATGGTTTGATTAATCTTTCAACTGATGAAGGTATAATGAAATTAATCACTTATCTTAGAAAGATAGGTATTGAAGAAGCGCTAAAACAAAATGGTGCTCAAAGTGGCGATACAGTCATCTTATGTGACTTTGAATTTGAATACTTAGAATAGGTAAAAATATGAATTTAAAAGAATATTGCTTAGAAATTGAAAAATTCTTACAAGATTATCTCAAAAACTCAGGTTGCAAATCTTATGTTTTAGGCTTAAGTGGAGGAGTTGATTCTTCTTTAGTAGCCGCAATTACTCGCAAAGCTGTAGGAAAAGATAAATTGTTTTGCTACTCTCTCCCAATTCATTCAAATCCTAAAGATGCAAATGATGCCAAAAAATGTGCTGAACAATTAGATATAAATTTTGAAATTGTTGATCTTTCAAATACTTATGATTCTTATATAAAAGATATAAAGGGAGACAACTTTATCGCTCTTACTAAAAATAATTTAAAAGTTCGCATGAGAATGTGCGCACTATTCGCATATGCGCAAGAGCATAAAGGGTTAGTTCTTGGAACCGATAACTGGGATGAAAGTTATGTAGGATACTTCACAAAATATGGTGACGGCGCTGCAGATTTGCTCCCAATCGTTCATTTAACTAAAGCTGAAGTAAGAGAAGCTGCTAAATTATATGGCATTAGTTCAGACTTAGCTGATAGAGTGGCTTCTGCAGGTTTATTTGAAGGCCAAACTGATGAAGGCGAAATGGGTATTAAATATGCTGAACTAGATGCATATCTCCTTGGAAAAGAAGTTTCACCTGAAGCAAAAGCAAAAATTGAAAGACTTCATAGAATCAGCGAACATAAACGTGTAGCTATTCCTAGACCAGCTGCACCTGATAGAAAATAGTCTCAAATCATTTCAATATATTTAATAATAATTAAATAAAAGCGAAAATATGAGCGTTTGTCTCATATTTTTCTTTATGCAATTTTTATCTATTTAAATTTGTTTAAAATGTGAGTATGTATTTTAGCATAAACGGCAAAATAACATATGTCGGAAAAGACTTTGTTGTAGTTGAATCAAACGGTATTGGATATCAGATTATTGTCGCAAGAGTTTCTTTGTACAAAATTGGCGAAAACGCAACAATCTTTTTGTATCGTATCGTTAAAGAGGAAGAAGAATATTTTGTCGGTTTTTCTTCTATAGAAGAACGTGATGCATTTCTAATGTTGATTTCGGTAAAAGGAATAGGCCCAAAAACGGCATTAGGAATATTAGGAAATTCTAATTTACAACAACTAATTTCGGCTATTGCATCAAACAATATTGTCTTTCTCAGCAATCTTCCAGGAATTGGTAAAAAACAAGCCTCTCAAATTCTTTTGGATTTGCAAGGAACATATATTCAATCAAGCGCAAATGTTAATCAATATATAGAAGTAAAATCTGCATTAAAATCAATGGGTTTTAAAACAAAGACTATTGATAGCGTTCTTCTTGAAATCAACATCCCTAATGCTTCGAATGAAGAGATACTTAGATTTGCTTTAAAAAGGTTAAGAAAATAATATGTCAAGAATTGTAAATGTATCAAAAAACATCGATGACAACGAAGAAATTTCTTTAAGACCTAAATCTTTGAAAGATTACATTGGACAAGCGGAAATAAAGAAAAATCTTCAAATATATATTTGTGCTGCAAAACAAAGAGGCGAGGTATTGGATCATGTTTTGTTATACGGACCTCCAGGTTTAGGCAAAACAACTCTTGCTAACGTAATAGCAAATGAAATGGGCGCTCGACTTATAACAATTGCAGGTCCCTCTTTAGAAAAAACTGGAGATTTAATCTCGCTTTTAACAACGTTAGAACCTGGAGACATTTTGTTCATCGATGAAATTCATAGAATTCCTAGGATTGTTGAAGAAGTTCTTTATAGTGCAATGGAAGATTATAAAATTAGCGTTCCTATCCAAAAAGAAGTTGGCACAGCGTTTATGAATTTAGATATTGCTCCTTTTACCTTAATTGGTGCAACGACTAGAGCAGGGGATTTGACTGCTCCATTAAGAGCTAGATTTGGCATAACAGAAAAACTGAAATTTTATAATTTAGAAGACATATCAAAAATAGTGTCTAGAACAGCAAAAGTTATGAATACTTCTATAGAAGAAAAAGCTATTTTAATGTTAGCAAAAAGATGTAGAGGAACTCCAAGAATTGCTAACAGATTGTTTCGAAGAATTCGAGATTTTTCCGATTATAGAAAACACGACAGTATAAGCGCTAGAGATGCAATTGATGGCCTCAAATCCTTAAAGATTGACTGCCTTGGTTTAGATGAAATTGATGTCAAATATTTGAATACGCTTCAAAACCGTTTTCGTGGTGGTCCAGTAGGTCTTGAAAACATTGCTTCAACAATTGGTGAGGAGACAACAAATTTAGAAGATATTTATGAGCCGTATTTGATGCAAATAGGTTTGATTAATAGAACAAACAGAGGAAGAGTCATAACACCAAAAGGTGTTGTTCATTTAAAAAAATATCATCAAATTAAAGAAGAAAATTCGTTGATATAAGAAATAAATTTCTTATTATTCTTGATAATGCGCATATATACATATATCATGTATTTGCTATACACGCGTAAGTGTGCTATGGTTATACACGAGCGTGTTTATAAGACACAGCCGAACATTATTAGAAAGAAAGAAAAAGATTATGAGAAGATTTATCGCTTACATTGCTATGGCTCTATCAATGCTCTTGTGCGTTGGAGTAGCTTTTGTACCTGTATTTTCACACATCACATCAGGTAGAGAATTCACAAAAGGAAATGAGATTGTTTACAAACTTTCCGACAAAAATGGTGCAGATACCGATCTCGCATCCGACAAAGATGCAGCTAACAAAGTTGCAGAAGAAATGCGCAATCGTTTAGATGCATATAAAGTTGAAGATTATTCAGTCCGTGTCGAAGGAAACGACCAAGTTCGTGTTTCATTTAGAGCTGAAAACGAAAATGTATACAATCACATCGCAAGTTATCTTTCATTCAGCGGTGGTGATTTCTCATTAGCAACAAGCGGCGAAAAAGAAGTTGAATCACGTTTAGTTCACGATAAAATCTTCAAAGATTCTAAAGCTTATGTACATAGAGTTGAAGACGTTATTCCATACGTCATTTTCCCAATTAGTGATACAGCAGAGTTAAAAACTCTTATCGAATCATTAACTCCTGCAGAAGAAAAAGGTAACACCGAAAGTACAATTCACGTTTTACGTGAAGGCGAAAACGGTGAAGAAGAAGAACCAAAAAATCCTGACATCTTCATGTGGGCAAACTGGGAAGAAGGAGATTTGTTCGAAAACTATAACAAAGATCCTAACATCAATAAAAAGGTCTTCGCACAATTCATCCACGATGATATTTGGTTTAAAGAAGGACTTAAGGAAGACGAAGAACCTTCATCAATTATGTATCTTCCAACACCAGATATGACTGACAAATACGATACATCTAAGTTAAAACAAGCAAACGAAGATGCTATTTGGTTAGTCAACATGTTCAATGCTTCCAAGTACGAATATGCTGTCGACAATATGTTTACAGTCGAATCTGCAAGCTATGGCAATAACACTTATGCTAATGTCGAAATTAAGCAAAACGCTACTGCAGAACAATTAATCCAAGGCGATAAGGTTTTAATCTCAGCAACATTAATTTCAACATTAATCGCTGTTGTAGTTGTTTCATTAATTCTTGTTATGTTCTATAGAATTAGTGCTCTTGGAGTTATTGCAAACTCAGTCACAAGTACATTCTTAGCATTCTTAATCTTTAGATTTATTGGTGCAACTATGAATATAGGTGCAATCATTGGTGGAATTCTTATTGCTATAGCAACAACTGCTATTGGCATACTCTACTGCAATAAACTTAAAGAAGAAGTTTATAAAGGACGTTCATTAAGAAAATCACATCAAGAAGCTGCAAAGAAGATTATTCTTCCAACAATTGATGTCAACGTAGTTGCTTCATTCGCTGGTTTAATGATTTATTTCATCGCAGGTAATTCATTTAAGTCACTTGGAATAGTTTTATTCTTTGGTGGCATCGTTTCACTTGTAATGACATTATTGTTCTTCAGAATCAATATGTGGTTACTTTGTAACTCTCACAATATGCAAGAAAACTACAAACTTCTTAATCTTGATGAAAAAGCAGTTCCAAATATCATGAAGGAGGAAAAATCAACATATGTTGCTCCTTACGAAAATAAGAACTTCACAGCTAAGAAGAAACCAGTTGCTATTGTTTCCTTACTTTTAGCTGTTGCTTCAGTTGCTACTATCGTCACATTTGGTGTTATCAACAAATCACCATTAAATGTTTCTGCTAATAGTGCTGAATCGACACAACTTTATGTTTCTATTAAGAAAGATACTCCAAATCTTTCAACTGAGGACGGATTCAAAGCAAAAGTTTTGGATAATATCACATTAGATGGTGAAAAAGCAGTTGCATACAAAAATATTGATATTTTAGATACAGCAACCTATTCTTATAAAGATGAAATTACAACTAAGTATAAATACTTTGTTGTTTCATACAATGCTACATTCGCAGAAAATCAAAAATTCTACGAAAAAGGTGATACAGAAAAATCAAACGCTTATGAATCACTTGATGAAATTGCTGCAATGTTAGCTTCAAAAGCAGAAGTTGAAGGCACAATTACTCCATTAGATTACATTGATGCTTCATCAAAGATTTCTCATGAAACAGTTGTTACTTCAAACCAAGGCTTTGTCGCTCTCGCATGTGCTATAGCAATTGTTGGCGCATCCCTCTACTTTGCATTACGTTATCGTCCATCAAGAGGTCTTGCTGCTTTAGTTGGTACATCTTTAACAACATTAATTACTTACGGCTTATTCGTAATGTGCAGAATTCAAACTACTGGATTATGCTCAATTATTATGCCAATCGCAACTATCATTTCTTTAGTCACATTCGTATTCTTCTTTGAAAAAGAAAAAGAAATGATTAAAGAGCAAAAAGTTGAATTAGATCAAGAAGCAAGAAACGGTATTATGATTAAAGCAACTTCATATGCTGCTCCTCCAATATTCATTGTTTCAATTATTGCTTCCTATATTGCAATTAACTACTTTGCATTTGGCAATATATCCTTCTCATTAATATTTGCAGGATTATTAATTGCAGTCATTCTTACAGCACTTCTTGCAACTTCATTACTTGGACCAACTGCTCAATTATTCTCAAAATGGTTCAAAGGCATTAAGTTACCAACTATCAAGATTGATAGAAGCAAGAAACAACGCATTAAAATGCAAGCAAAACCAAAAACAAGTGAACCAGAAGAAACAGTCTTCATTGGTATCAACGACTAACTAATTACGGGCTACTTTAAAGTAGCCCTTTTATTTAAATGAACACTTTTTTAGCAAAATTATTAAATTACTTTAATTTGACAGAAGACGAATACAACTATATGTCTCGTCCAATTGATCAAATTGTTTTGAAAGATCCAAACAAAATTGATGGAATGGATAAAGTAGTTTTGCGAATCAAAAAAGCAATCGAAAATAAAGAAAAAATAATAGTTTATGGCGACTATGATTGTGATGGAATTACCGCGACATCAATCATTGTAAAGACTTTTGAAAAATTAAATTACCCAATAGCAAGTTACATACCTTCAAGATACTTGGATGGTTACGGCTTAAATGTTGAAAATGTATTAAAAATACATAAAGCTGATTATAAGTTAATAATTTGTGTCGATAATGGCATAAGCGCACATGACGCAATTAATAAAGCTAACGAACTAGGAGTAGACGTTTTAGTTGTTGATCATCACGAGATTCCTGAAGAGCAAGTTAAAGCAGTGGGGATCATTCACCCAATCGTTTCTCATATTTCTGATATCGTTGGTTCTGGCGGATACATGTCTTTATTTGTTTCAGCAGCATTACTTGGCTATTATGATGATTATTTAGTTACATTAGCAGGCTTATCAGTTATCTCAGATTTAATGGAATTAAAAGATTACAATCGTGATGTAGTTAGATTAGCTTTAAATAACTTCCAACAAAAAGGTTATATAAGCCTTCGTTTATTACTTGATAGTCCAATTATTACTGAAAAGTCTTTTGCGCTTGATATTGCGCCTAAAATCAATGCAATTGGAAGAATGATAGAAGACACTTCGGTCAATAAGCTTGTTAAGTATTTAACAACCGAAAATAGAGACGAGCTTTATAGTCTAAGAGATTGGATTATTGAAAATAACGAAAAACGTAAATTATTAACTAAAGAAGCAGTTGAATGTCTACCTATTGTTAAAGATCAAAAAGGCATTTGCATTTTAACAAATATGAAGGAAGGATTAATTGGACTTATAGTCAATCGACTATTAAATGAATATAACGTCCCTTCAATTGTCTTCACTCAAGAAAATAAAAATCCAGATATTATCAAAGGTTCCATTCGTTCAAAAGAGGGTTTCAATGTTATGAAAGCATTTGATTCTCTTAAAAAATACATTATTGAAGGCGGTGGACACGCTTTTGCTGGCGGATTATCTATTAAGAAATCAGATTTCGAAGCATTCAAAAAGGATTTCATTGAACTATGTTCAAAATATCCAATTCAAGAAGAAAAGACTGACTCAATCGATATTGAACTCAAAGACTTTAATTCTGAGTCTTACGAAATCTTAAGAACGTTTGCCCCATTTGGAATGGGATTCAAGGAACCAGCATTCCTAATTAGAGGTATTCCAACTCAAAGACTTACATTTATCTCTCAAGGTAAGCATTTATCACACAAGTTGGCTCTTAAGTCAAAACTCTTAGGTTTCAATATGAATGAAGGAGAAATCAAAGCAAATAGATATATTAATATCTATGGAAGCTTCGGAATCTCATCATTCAAAGGAATGGACACATTAGAATTTAGAATTAATAAATACGAAAAAGACGAATAATAAAAAAAGGATTGCGGTGACCCGTAATCCTTTTTGATTTGTTTAATAATTATTCAACAACAACTGTAAGTGTTAATTTATACCAGGATTGTGTATATGAAGCACTTGAGCCAACTGAATATGTCATATCTTTATCGTTAACGACATAATTCTTGATAGCATGTGTGCCTTCTTTTCCACCATCAGTGCCTGTTAATAAAGTACCTGCTGTAGAAGCACCTGCATAAACTTTTGCTGATTCACTACTATAGTAGTCGTTTGAAACATCTGTAATCTTGCCGTTTGGAGCAGAGATTGTCATTGTTTTGCCTTTCTTAAGTGTGAATTCATCATATTTTGCTGTGTTAAATCCGCTACCTGCAGACCATTTAAAGACTAATGGTTTGTAGATGTGTTCGCTTGTTTCTTCTGCTAAATAGTAATTAACATCAAGAGCTGAAGATGAAGCTGTATCAAGTGGTAAACCTGAATTTGCTTTTGTAACTGTTAATGTGTATGTTCCTGCTGGAAGATCTTCTTCAACTAAAGTATTTGGAACAACGACAATATTACATTCGGCTTTACCATCGACTGGTAAGAGATATTTGCCTGAAGTTTCTGCTACTGGAACGCCTTTATAGAAAACATTTCTAACAGCATAACCAGATTCTGGTGTAACAGTAATTTCTGCATTAGTACCATTTACATATGATTCTTCAATGCCTGTTACTGTGCAGTGTTCTGGGCTATTGAATGTGATTTTTGAAGAACCTACCTCGTAGGAAAGCATTTCACAGTCCATTGCGCCGCCGCCATTTGATGGATAAAGTGTATATCTTCCATCATAGTATTCACCATAAGCGTGAATGACAACTTCATCACCATCAAAGATTGATTCAGTTGTGATTGTTGAACCTGAAGCACGAATGCAGCGGAATACTGGTAATCCTTCTTCTGTTCCTACTTTTTCTCCATCAAATAAGTGCATTGAGTCATAAACTTTAACAGTATCGCTAAAGTTTTTCACTGTTCCATACTTAATTGATGTACGGTTGATACCTTTGACATAGAATCTAGCACTTGAATAAGTTGATTCGATTCCGCCGATATCTTTTTCTACTTCTTCTTGAAATTGAGCAACAGTTAATGGTGCTTCAGCTGTACCATAGTTAACACCTGGTTTTGGTCCAGTAGTAGTACTTGAACCTGTTGAGGTAGATGTACTTGTTCCAGAAGTAGTACTTCCTCCGTTGCCGCCACAACTTGCTAAAAGAAGTGTTGCGCCAAGGAGTACAAATAATTTTTTGTTCATTAGAACTCTCCTTTATAATTTATTTCATTTTAATTTGAAATAAGCGTTTTGTAAATTGTTTAAAAATTAAACATCATTTCACCTTTGATTTTGTTTACATAAACGCGCGTAAACTTTATTATATAAATAAGTAAAGGCATACATATGAAAAAACATATTTTATTAATTCTTCCTATTGTTGCTGCATCATTATTTTCCTGTGGAAATAATGCGCCAACAACATCATCAACCGGAAGTACTACAACTAGTTCTACACAAGAACACCCAACAACTATCGATCCAACATCGCCTTATGTAACATCTACAACTGATGCTGCAACAGCGGTTGAAATCATAGAAGTTAGCGAAGCTCCTACTAAAGTAGAATTAGGAGTTCAACTCGATCCAACACTTATCAACTTAAAAATTAGATTGTCAGATAATACAACAATTTTTAGACACCCAGATTACACAGAGATTGATTTCACTGATAAATCTTTAGGAGATGATGTAACATGTGTTTGCCATTATAAAGAATTAACTAAATCTTTTGATTTAGTAATTGCTGAATCTCCATACGATGTCGTCAACTATTCGAGCCCGGGATCAATTTCAACATCCTATATTGAATGGTCTTTTGCCCCAGCAACTGGTGCTAAATTTATTGCAAAAACTGCAGGAAATACAGCAAACCAAGCTCTTGCACTTAAATGGGATACAAAAGATACTCAAATTGGTATTGGAATGGCAAAATCTCAAGGAAAAATTACTAAGGTAAAATTAACATTTAGTGCCAATAATTCATATAAAGAAGGGGAGAAAAAATCTCAAATAGGTATTTATGGTAAAGCTACTCCATTTGCTGGACTTAAAGACTTTGAAGCATTAACAAAAGCAAATACAGATTATAGCGTCTTATATGATGGAAATGCAGAAGAAAAAACATATGAAATTGATGTCTCTTCAGGCAACTTTACTTACGTTGCATTTAAAGCTATTGGTGCAAACTCTAGTTATTTGAAAGAGATTAAAATCTCTTATGACGAAAATGTTAAACCAGCAGCACTTGAATCCATTTCAATTTCTGGCAAGCCAACTGCAGAAATTATTGATACTGAATGGAACTTCAGTGAAGTTATTGTTACAGGTAACTTTGCTGGTGGTATCAAAGGCGATTTAACTAACGGCTGTGCAATTACAAGTTTGGCTCCGATTCCAAGTGAAATTAAGTTGGAACACGAAATCTCTGTAACAGCACAATATGCTCATGAATCAAAAAGTGTTACTGATACATTAGTAGCTGAAGTTATTGGACCAACAGCGATTACCGCAATACTTGAAAAACCAACAGAAGTTGCATTCAATCAACCTCTTGATGTTAGTGAAGTTTTATTAAGAATTAGATTAAGTAATGTAACTGATGTAGATAGAAACCCAACATCCATCGATATTGATTGGACTGGTAAATCTGTTGGAGATACTGTTGAAGTTGTTTGTAATTACTTAGGAGTATCAAAATCATTCGAAGCAACTGTTGTTGCAGGAAAGACAACTGCATTTGAAGTTGAATATGGTACTGCTGATAGTAAATTCTCAATGAGCTTATATACGAAAGACTCAGCAAACCATTGCTATATAGAAAATAACAGCACAGTGGATACAGACGGTTATGTTCAATATTTGAACACAGCAGCATATTGGACAGATTCACCAAGTAAGATTACTGTTAAGGCAAATCTTGGTGGTGGATCAACCAAAACATTTGATGAAGGATACGAACTAAGAGTAGCCTTATTAGATGTAAGTGGAAATATTATTTCCAGCACTGAGAAAACTATAACAAATAAGATTGAAGAGAAAACCGGAAAAGAATACTCGCTTGTATATACAAATGTTGCAAACGTCGCAGGCGTAAGAATTATTCACAAAAAGCTTTCCGGTTACAATACAAGAATTTACGGATTTTCACTCGAATATATCTCATAACAAATAAAGAACTCAGATTAACATATACTGGGTTCTTTTTATTTTTAATAAAATGAAGTATAATATGCCTAATTATGGGAAATGCAGCATTAGAAGTTAAAAGTTCCAATCGCAAATTGCATACCTTCGAAGAGGTAAAAGAGCTTTACTATGCTTACATTACCGATCGTGCAGACAGGGATATGGTTGAAAGAGCATATCTTTTTGCACTTAAAAAACACGAAGGTCAATTCCGTAAAAGCGGTGAACCATACATTCATCATTTAATTGAAGTCTGCTACATTTTGGCTCAACTCAATTGTAGTCCAACAACTTTATGTGCCGGACTTTTACACGATGTAGTAGAAGACACAGATACTTCGTTAGAAGACCTTAAGGTCTTTAATGACGATGTTGTAACAATAGTTGATGCTTTAACCAAAATCCAGAGACTTAAATTATCACATAGAGATGAAGAACAATTTGTTGCTGAAGATCATCGTAAGATTTTCTTAGGCATGGCTCGTGATGTACGTGTTATTGTTATCAAACTTGCCGATAGACTTCACAATATGCGTACCGTTGATTCTTTACCAGAACATCGCCAAAAAGCTCTTGCAAGAGAAACAATGGAAGTCTTCGCTCCAATCGCTCATCGTCTTGGTATCAATACCATCAAAAGCGAACTTGAAGATTTATCAATTAAATATCTCGAACCAGAGAAGTTTGCTTTCGTTTCTGATTACATCAACAAAAAGATTAAAAACGGTCAAAAATCATTGGAGAATTTCTCTAAAAGAGTTGCTGATATGCTCTTGGAGCATAATATTCCATTCGAAATTGAATATAGAGTCAAATCTTTATACTCAACATATCGTAAGATTTATATTAAAAATCATAAACCAGAAGAGATTTTCGATTTGCTCGCAATTAGAGTTATTACAGGAACAGAAGTTCAATGTTATGAAATTTTAGGTTTAATTAGTGCTGTTTATAGCCCAATCCCAGGAAGATTTAAAGATTACATTGCTGTTCCAAAACCAAATATGTATCAATCTCTCCATACCTGTGTATTATCAGGAGACGGTAATACTTTCGAAGTTCAAATTAGAACCAAGGAAATGGATGAAGTTGCTGAAAGCGGAATTGCTGCTCACTGGAGATACAAAGAAGGATCAAATTACAATCCTAAAAAGGAACAAAAAGAAATCGAAGAAAAGCTTCATTGGCTTAAAGATTTGGTCAATATTTCTGAACAGGATAGTGCAGACGCTAAAGAATACATGAAATCAATTTCTCATGATATTTTTGAGGCAAATGTTTATTGTTTTACCCCTATGGGTAAAGTTATCGACTTACCAGCGGGTGCTACTCCTTTAGATTTCGCTTATAAAATCCACACAGGCGTTGCAGAAAAAGCTGTTGGTGCAATTGTTAATAATGTAATGGTTCCGCTCAATACAGAGCTCAAAACCGGTGACATTGTTGAAATTAAAACTTCAAAAACCTCATTAGGTCCAAACGAAGGTTGGCTTGAAGTTGCTACAACTAACTTTGCTAGGGCTCACATTAGAAAATTCTTAGCCAAAAAGAATGCTGACTTTGTTAGAGAAGATAAAATTGCTAAAGGTAGACAAGCATGCGTTGAAACATTTAGAGGCTACGGACTACCTGAAAGCGATATTGAAAAGTATTTCAATAATGAAAAGGTTTTTGAAAATTTTGGGGTTAATAATTTAGATGAACTTTTCATTGCGATTACAAGCAAAAATCCTACACCAGGAGCCGTTATTCAATTCTGTGGAATTAAACCTGTTCAAACTGCTCCAAAAACTGCAAATCCGGATTTATTAGTTAACGATGATTGCCCAGTTTATGTTCGTGGTGCAGGTTCGATTGCAATTAATCTTGGACCATGTTGTACGCCTATACCAGGAGACGACATTATTGGTTATATTACCAAAGGTAAAGGAATTACTGTTCACTTAAAAACATGTCCTAATATTGCTAACGAAAAGAAACGTTTAATTGAAGTTTTCTGGAAACCAAATTTACCAAAAGGAAACTATCCAGTCGATATCAAAATAGAATTTAACGATCGTCCAAATTTACTTATCGATGTCATGAACTGTTTAGCTCAAAAATCTATTCCAGTTACATCAATCAACGCTAACTTGCATACTAATACAATGACAACAGTTATTGATGCAACAATATATGTCGAAAATGCTGAACAATTAACCAATATCTTCAATGTTCTTAAGAACTTGAAGGGATTCATAGAAATCATAAGAAAGGTTAAATAATAAAAGTCTCACTTAAGTGGGACTTTTTTAATTAAAGTATTTCCTAAATTATATATCGTTGTCTTTATACATAATTAAATGTATAATATCAAACGATTAGAAACGGAGTTTTTATTATGGTCATTAATCCAGTAAAAGGCACACACGATATCATTGGCGATGAAGCAGCCATTTATACAGGCATTGAATCTGTATGTCGTGCAGTTGCTGAAGTATATAATTTCCAAGAAATTCGTACACCTGTTATTGAACATACTCCATTATTCCTTCGTTCAGTTGGCGAAAGCAGCGATATTGTTACTAAAGAAATGTACACTTTTGAAGATAAAGGTGGACGTTCCATTACTCTTCGCCCTGAGCTAACTGCAGGTGTAATGCGTAGCATTGTTTCAAACAAGTTATATGCAAATGCAGATTTACCATTAAAGTATTTCTACATTGGCCAATGCTTCAGATATGAAAGACCTCAAGCAGGTCGTTACCGTCAATTCCATCAATTTGGTATCGAAGTTGTCGGAGCTACAAATTACTTACAAGATGTTGAAGCAATCGTCTTTGGTAAAAGAGTTCTCGAAGCATTAAGTTTAGACAAAGTTAAAGTTTGTATTAATACATTAGGCGACGATGCCTCGAGAAATGCATATAGAGACGCATTAAGAAAATACTTTGCTGAACACATCGAAAATATGTGCCCAGATTGCAAACGTAGATTAGAGCTTAATCCTCTTCGTATTCTTGACTGCAAAGTCCCTGAAGATCGTCCAATTATCGAAAAAGCTCCTAAGATGAGCGATTTCCTCACTGACGAAGCAAGAGTTCAATTTGAAAACATTGTTGATGAACTCAAAAAATTAGGTGTTGAAGTCGAAATCGATGAGACTCTCGTAAGAGGATTAGATTACTATACCGGAGTTGTATTTGAATATAAAGCTACTGAAGGCGACGATGTCGGAGCAATTGGTGGCGGTGGACACTATAAAAATTTATTACATGAAGTTGGTGGTCCAGAACTCGAAGGAATCGGTTTGGCATTCGGCCTTGAAAGATTGTTCCACGTATTCTCACAAGCACACGGAACAGACAATCTCGTCCTTGGACCAGATTTCTATCTCATGGGAATGAATAACTTAGCTATCGAAGCTAATGTAATGTTAGCCGATATACTACGTATAAATGGCTTCTCATGTGATATGAACTTCGAAGAAAAAGGCTTTAAGTCATTATTTAAAATTGCTGAACGTAAGAAAGCAAAATTCGCAATTATTGTTGGCGAAGACGAAATGACCAAGAGTCAAATTACAGTTAAAAATCTTAAGACTCAAGAACAAACATCTGTTAAAAATGACGATATGTTAAGAGTTCTTAGAACAATGTTAGAAGAATACTTACAAGAAGCACAAGTTGCTGCTTTGGAGGAAGATAAATAATGGAAAGAACATGTTACAATACAGAACTTTCTTTGAAAGATGAAGGCAAAAAAGTCACTTTAGTTGGTTGGGTTGCAAAACGCCGTAACCTCGGAAGTCTTTTATTCATCGATTTACGTGATAGAAGTGGAATTATTCAAATCACAGTAAATGAAGGTATTGAAGTTCCTGATGTCCGTAATGAATATGTAATTTCAGTTAAAGGAACGGTTCACAAAAAAGAAGTTGCGAACAAAAACCTCAAGACAGGTGAAATCGAAATTATTGCACAATCAATTGAAGTTCTTAGCAAAGCTAAAACAACCCCAATGATTATTGCAGATGATACAGACGCTCTAGAAGATCTTCGCTTAAAATATAGATACCTCGACATTCGTCGTCCAGCAATTCAAAAGAACTTAATGCAAAGAGCAAAAATTGTTAGAATTGCACACGAATATTTTGATAACAATGGCTTTATTGAAGTTGAAACTCCATGCCTTTGCTTATCCACACCTGAAGGCGCACGTGATTATCTTGTCCCATCAAGAGTGAACCATGGCAGTTTCTTCGCACTTCCTCAATCACCTCAATTGTTTAAACAATTGTTGATGATTGGTGGTATGGAAAGATACTATCAAGTTGCTCGTTGCTTCCGTGACGAAGACTTAAGACAAGATAGACAACCAGAATTTACTCAAATTGATTTAGAAATGTCGTTCCTTGATGAAGATCAAATCTTAACTATCATGGAAGGATTCTTATCAAGAGTGTTTAAAGAATGTGTTGGCTATGAAGTTAAACTTCCTTTACGTCGTATGCCTTATTCAGAAGCTGTCGGCGTATATGGTAGCGATAAACCAGATACAAGATTCGGTTTAAAACTTAATGATGTCAAAGACATCTTATCAAAATCAGAATTCGGTGGATTCCAAAATTCTGAAATGGTTAAAGCGATCAATGTTCCAGGTATTGCTTCTAAAACAAGCCGTAAAGTTATTGATGAATTAACAATGGAAGCCAAGAAATTTGGTCTTGGTGGACTTGGAGTATTCAAAGTCAACAACGGTTTATTAGAAGGAAGCTTAGTTAAATTTGTTAACGAAGACTTACAAAAAGAATTGATTGCAAAGCTTGACGCTAAAAACGAAGACGTTATTCTTGTCGCAGCCGGAAAACCGGACCAAGTTAACTTCGGTTTAGGTGCTCTACGTAGTAGATATGGCCACGAACTCGGTTACGTCAAGCCAAATACATACGATTTGTTGTGGGTTGTTGATTTCCCTCTCTTTGAGAAGGATATCCACGATGGAAGCTACAAACCTCTCCATCACCCATTTACAAGGCCTACCCCAGAAACTGCTCAATATTTATACAGCGATCCAAGTAAATGCTTAAGTGCTGCATACGATATTGTTATCAACGGTTATGAAGCTGGTGGTGGATCATTAAGAATTTATGATCAAGATATGCAAAAACGCATATTTGAAATTCTTGGATTTACTCAAGAAGACATCGTTCGTAAATTTGGTTATTTCGTTGGAGCGTTCCAATATGGAACACCTCCACATGGTGGTCTCGCATTTGGACTTGAAAGATTAACAATGATTATTTGTGGAACAGACAACATTCGTGATGTTATTGCCTTCCCAAAGAACCTTAAAGCATCATGTCCAATGTCAAGCGCACCTCAACCAGTTGATCCTCAACAACTTGAAGATCTTGGTATCGAAGTAAAGAAAGAAAATTAAAAATTGAAAAGGAGATTCATTAAATGAATAAAAAAGAACTTGATCAATTATCAGTAGCAGCAATTAGATCAATGTGTATCGATGTTGTTAACAAAGCAAAATCTGGTCACCCAGGTATGGCTTTAGGTAGCGCACCAATCCTTTACACATTATTCAGCAATCACATTGTTGCTAACCCAAATGACCCAATGTGGTTCAATCGTGATAGATTTGTTCTCTCAGCAGGTCACGCCAGTAGTTTACTTTACACAATGCTTCATGTTTGTGGATACAAAGTATCCCTTGATGATCTCAAGAGCTTCCGTCAATTAGGAAGTCTTACTCCAGGTCACCCAGAATTCAAACATACTCAAGGTGTTGATGCAACTAGTGGTCCTTTAGGACAAGGTATCGCTCAAGCAGTTGGTATGGCAATGGCTGAAAGAGCAGTTGCTGCCCAATATGCAGAAGGCGAAAAACTTTGTTCACATTACACATATGCATTATGTGGAGATGGCTGTTTACAAGAAGGCCTTTCTCAAGAGGCAATTTCTTTAGCTGGTCACCACAGATTAAATAAGTTAATTCTTATTTATGATAGCAATAACGTTACATTGGATGGTGGCTTAGGCTTATCATTCTCTGAAAATGTTAAAGCAAGATTCTTAGCATCCGAATGGGATGTCTTAGAAGTTGAAGACGGCAACGATATCGATGCTATCGACGCTGCAATTAGCAGAGCTAAGAAATCAGAAGACAAGCCAACCTTAATCATTGTCAAAACTGTTATTGGTTATGGTAGTGAAAAACAAGGTACATGCAAAGTCCATGGTAACCCACTCGGTGAAGAAGACGGTGCAAAGGCCAAAGCATTCTATGGCTACAATTATCCAGCATTCACAATTCCAGAGGAAGTTTATGCTCATTTTAGAGAAACTTTTGCTGCAAGAGGTGAAAAAGCAGAAGCAGCTTGGAATGATAACTACAAAAACTATGTTAAAAATCACGCAGAGGACGCTAAAACCTTTGAAAAGGCTGTCGCTGGTGAAGTATCAAGTTACTTTGTAAAAGAGCCCGAATTCGCTGCTGACAATGCTGACTCAACACGTGTTAGCTCAGGAAAAGCTCTTAACGATATGCACAAACTCATTCCATTCGTAATGGGTGGTAGTGCTGACGTTGCAGGCTCTGTTATGACAAAAATTACAGATGGCGTTAATTTTGAAAAAGCAACCCCAAATGGTAGAAACGTTAACTGGGGTATTCGTGAATTTGCAATGGGCTGTGCTCAAAATGGTATGCTTTTACACGGTGGTGTTAAGACATATGTTGGCGCATTCTTAGTCTTCGTAGATTACATGAAAGCTGCAGTTAGAATGGCTGCTTTAAGCAAACTCCCAGGTATCTACTTATTCTCTCACGACAGCGTTGCTGTCGGTGAAGATGGACCAACCCATCAACCAATCGAACATTGCGCAATGCTTCGTAGCATTCCAAACGTTAACGTAATCCGTCCATGTGATGCACGTGAAACTTACGCTGCATGGAAATTAGCACTTGAAAGCAAAGAGACTCCAACAGCTCTTATCCTTTCAAGACAAAACTTACCACTTTTAAGCTCTTCATATGAAGATGTCGCAAAAGGTGCTTACGTTATCCGTGAAGCAAAGAACAAAGCAGAAGCAATTTTAGTTGCTACAGGTAGCGAAGTTTCTTTAGCTATCCAAGCACAAAAATTATTAGCTGAAAAAGGTGTTGATGTAAGAGTTGTTTCAATGCCATCAACATTCTTCTTTGATAAACAAGATAAAGCATATCAAAACAAAGTTTTGTCACTTCCAAAAGATAAGATTGTTTCAGTTGAAATGATGTCTACATTTGGCTGGGCAAAATATGCTGGACACAACTATGGTATCGATACATTTGGTACATCAGCTCCAGCAAAAGACGCAATTAAGGCTTATCACTTCCTCCCAGAAGATTTAGTCGAATTTGTTCTTAAAAACGTTAAATAATCGGAGGTAAAAATATGGCAGACTATGTCTACATCAAAAATACTTCCAATAAAGGCGAGTTAGCTATTTCACGCCACGTTTTTGAAGCACTCGCAACTGAAGCTGTTGATAGAGTTATCGGTGCAAAAGTTGCAGTAAGCAAATCAAAAAGCAAAAGAATAGCAAAGCTATTTAATCCAGTTAAAGTGGTGTTTCACTCTAACGGGCAAGTAGAAATTAAAATTTCTATTACACTTTCAAAAGGAGCAAATGTTAATAAGGTGTGTTTGAACCTTCAAGAAGAAGTTGGACAAAGTTTATTAGCTTACACAGAATCAGTTCCATTTGAAATCAAAATAAAAGTTGCATCAATTGACTAATTATGAAAAAGCGCGAAAAGAGACCTATCACTTATGGTGAAGCACATAACAAGGCTGTCAGAATGTTTAAAAGAAGTAGCATCTTCTTGCTTTGGGCAGGTATTGTTAATCTTTTCGCAGTCATAATTGGTGTAATTCAAAGCGCAGCAGGATCCATTCTCAGTAGTGAGATTTGCAAAATCACATGGCCTACAAGTGGTTATGCATTATCGTTCTCAATTCAAATATTTTTGAATAGTCTACTAGTTCCAGCAATGGATCCTGGCCTCGCTTACTTCCTAATGTTATTAATTGCAGCAGGTTTCAGTGCATTGTTCGTTTTCATTGGCCTATTTGCATCAAAAGGAAGATTAGGCTTATTAATTGCTGGCGGAGCATTGTATGCTCTTGATTTTGTAGGCATGTTCTTTGTATACGGCTTCACACAAGTTCCAGCTGTATGGACAAACTATGCATTCACCTTAGCAACACACGCAATTATCTTTGCTGCTGTCGTTGTTGCAATCATCGAGTATTACAATGTAATACATATTGAGAAAATCTTTAAAGGTGCAATGGAACCTGTGTTAGAAGAGGAAGTTGAAGGAGAGGTAATCGCAAATGGAAAAGACAATATCGAGAATTAAAGAAAATGAATTAATTATGTTTAGCATCTATGATGCTTTAATCTACATTTCTCAATCAGAAGAATTCTCATTAGAAGACACAATGGAAGGAATTTTCGGTATGCCGTTCAACGACATTCCTTTGTTTTCAAAAACTGTTGTTGTCAAATCCTTGTCCCATTACGACGAAATCAAAAACATCTTCCAACCAAACATGCCTAAGTGGAGATTTGATAGATTAAATGCTGTCGAAAGAGCAATTCTTCTTATGAGTTATACTAATTATAAATTAGTAGGTGACATCGATAAGAAGGTTGTAATTAATACTGCAGTTAAATTAGCAAAAACATACTTAGACAAAGACGACTACAAATTTGTTAATGGTATTTTGGATAACGTTTTATGTTAGAAAAGAATCCTTCCTATTCTGTTAGCCAATTAAATGATGCTATCAAACAAATGTTTGATTTAAACTTTGCATTACGTAATTTGACTATCAAAGGAGAGATCAGTAATTTAAAACGCTATCCAAACGGACATGTTTATTTCTCGTTGAAGGATGATCAATCTTCAATTAGAGCAGCAATGTTTGCAAACTATGCTAAAAATATGCCCGCAACCATCAAAGATGGTGATGAAGTTTTAGTAAAAGGAAGAGTCAGCGTTTACGTTCCTCGTGGCGAATACATGTTCTATGTAGAAGCTATGGAATTAAATGGGCTAGGTTCTCAATTACTAGAACTTGAACTTCTTAAAAAGAAACTTGAAGCAGAAGGACTGTTCGACCCTTCAAGAAAAAGAAAGATTGATATCTTTCCTAAAGCAATCGGTGTTATAAGCGCCGCTAATAGTGCTGCAATGGCAGACATCAAAACAAATCTTTTAAGAAGGAATCCCCTTATAGAGGTCATTTGTTTCCCTAGTCTTGTCCAAGGTAGCGAAGCTCCAAAAGACCTTCTACGCGCCCTAAATGAGGCCAAAAACGCCAAGATAGATACTCTCATCATTGGTCGAGGTGGTGGTGCAAGCGAAGATCTCTCTGCATTTAATGATGAAACACTTGTTAGAGAGGCTTCTAAATTCCCAGTTCCGATTATATCGGCAGTTGGGCACGAAATAGACTTCACACTCATTGACTTCGTAGCGGACGCTCGCGCTAGTACACCTACTGGTGCTGCAGAACTCGCAACAATAGATAAACGTGAAATCTATCAAAAGCTCGATGATTGTTCAGAAAGATTAGATTCTTTCCTGAAAGGAACAATCGAATATTTGAAAGAAAAACTTGATAATATTAAGTCTCGTCCATTCTTCCAAAATCCAAAGAGCATGTATGAAAGTAAATTGGTGGAACTTACAAACACCAAGAACAAATTAAATATGCTTATAAAGCATATATTGGAAATTAAAAAAGAGGAAATAACCTCTCGTTCCAAACATCTTACTGCCCTTTCTCCTGATGGAGTTCTCAATAGAGGATACTCAATTATGCAAGACGAAAGCGGAAAGGTAATAAAAAACATAAAAGATGTAGAAATTAACCAAATAGTTAAAACCACATTAAATGGTGGTGTAATGACATCAATAGTCACTAACAAGGAGGCAAAATAAATGGCAGAAAACAAATTCAACTTCGAACAATCTCTTAAGAGATTAGATGAAATAGTTAATAAGATCGAAAACGAAACCCTTCCTTTGGAAGAATGCCTAAAGCTTTATGAAGAAGGCAAAAAGTTAATTGCTTCCTTGGAATCAGCATTAAAGGAAGCTGAGAAAAAAGTTGAGCTTGAAACAAAATAACATAGTTAAAAATAATAATTAGTAGTTTTTTAGTATTATATTAGTATTTATGAGTAAAAAGAGTAACATAGTTAACCATATCGATTTAGGAAAGATAGAGAATCCTAAATTTTTGGCAACTTTGTCGTATAAAGAATTAAATGTTCTCGCAGAAGACATTAGACACGAGATCTTAAGAGTCACAAGTCTTTATGGTGGACACTTATCAAGCAACCTTGGTGCAGTCGAATTAACTATCGCACTTAATCGTTCCTTTGAATTTTCAAAGGATAAGTTGATTTTCGATGTCGGCCATCAATGCTACACTTATAAAATTCTAACCGGAAGAAGCCTTGAACATTTGCGAAGTAAACAAGGTGTTTCTGGTTTCCAAAAGATGGCCGAGTCTCCATACGATTGCTTTGAAGCAGGGCATTCATCAACATCAATTAGTGCTGCTAATGGCTTCGCCATTGCAAGAGATTTAAAAGGTGAAAAATATGATATAGTCGCATTTATCGGAGATGGTTCAATCGTTTCTGGATTAGCTTTTGAAGGCTTAAACAACCTTGCCGCAAGCAATCACAAAGTGATTATTGTTTTAAATGATAACGGCATGTCCATTTCTAAACCTACTGGTGGACTCGGAAAAGCTTTTGCTAAGATTTCGTCTGGTGCTAGTTACAACAAAAACAAACTTCGCTACAAGCGATTCATGACCAAAACTAAATTTGGTACTAAAATTTATAACTGGTCAGTCGGTGTTAAAAATTGGTTTAAACGTGTTTTAGTTCCTTTAACAATTTTCGATAGTATGGGACTTACATACATTGGACCAGTCGATGGCCATAACATTAAAGCGTTAGAAAACGCATTTAAGAGAGCGAAAAATACAACAAAATCTGTTGTTGTTCACGTTTCTACCTTAAAAGGTAAAGGATATATTCCAGCCGAAAACGATCAATCAGGTTATTGGCACGGTGTTTCGCCATTTGAAATCGATACCGGTATGCCTGTAAACATGCACACAGGATTCAACTCATGGTCGCACATATTTAGCGATATAACTGACCAGATGATGGAAAAACATCAAAATGCTTATTTGATTTCTCCTGCAACACTAAAGGGTGCTGGACTTGATGAAGTATTTAATAAATACAAAGATAGAGCAGTGGATGTCGGCATTGCTGAAGAACACGCTATGACAATGGCGAGTGGACTAGCGCTTAATGGACTACATCCAATTATCAGCATCTATTCAACATTCATGCAAAGATCATTCGATGAAATATCACACGATTTAGCTAGAATGAATTGCAATGCAACTATATTAGTTGATAGATCAGGATTAGTTGGTGCTGATGGAGAAACACATCAAGGAATTTATGATGTTTCTTTCTTATCAAATACTCCAAACACAATTGTTACAATGCCTTCAACTCCTGAAGAAGCAAAAGCTTTATATGAAGAATCGTTCAATAATCATGGTACTTTCTTCATCAGACTCCCACGTTCAATGGCTGCTTATGACAAGAATATTAATTATATTAATGTTCCATTTGGAAGATGGTCTTCATTGAAGAAGGGTACAAAAACTGCAGTTGTTGGAATCGGACCTCTCTTGAGAGAATTAGAACAATTAGTAGCAACTTCAAATATGAAAGACGAAATTGCTCTCTATAACGCTTTATATATTTCGCCAATAAACAATTTGGATGTTGACGAACTTCTCAACTACGAAAGAATCGTCATTTATGACCCTTATTCAACTCGTGGAGGCTTTGTTGATCCTCTCATGGGCAAATTATTAGAAAAACAATTTAAAGGCGTTATTTCGGCCTTCTGTGTACCTACAATGTTTGTTAAACAAGCAACAGTGAAGGAACAGCTAAGCGACTTTGGTCTATTGCCTGAGCAAATAATGAAAGCGATTGAAGAATAGAGGCGATGCCTCTTTTCTTTTTGCCCATTGGTTAACATAATATAGACATCCAATTTATATTTATATAAACTAAAAATATGGGCAAAACAATTTTGCATATTGATTTAAATGCATTCTTTGTAAGATGCGAAGAAATTCGTAATCCTTCACTAGAAGGCAAACCTGTTATCATCGGTCACGAAGGTAGATGCGGCATTGTTTCAACATGTTCATATAAAGCTCGTGAATACGGTGTACGTTCTGGTATGCCTACATTTAAAGCAAAGCAGCTTTGCCCACAAGCAATAATTGTTAGTGATTCAAGAAATTCTTACAAATACTACAAAGAAATGTCTAAAAGTTTCTTTAACATAGTTAAACGTTACTCAAAATTAATAGAACCAATGTCGATTGATGAATGCTTTGTTGATATTACTGAACAGATTAAAAATGTAAAAAATCCTTTAGCATACATTAAAGAAATTCAAGACACCATCTATAAAGAAACTAAACTCAAATGTTCAATTGGCGTTGCTGCGACTAAATTTCTTGCCAAAATGGCAAGTGATATGAAAAAGCCGATGGGCATAACTGTCATAAGAAGGAAAGATGTTCGAAAAATGCTCGATCCTTTGCCAATTGGAGATTTCTTTGGAATTGGAAAGAAGAGCGCTCCTCGTTTTATTGCAGCTGGCTATAAAACAATTGGCGACTTAGCAAAGCTAGTTAATGAAAGCCCAGAGGAAGCATCTAAATTTTTAGGAAAATTCTATTCTACAATCAAAGATTGGATTAATGGATACGGAAGCGATGTTGTTGATGTTGAGCCGTTTGATCCTAAATCTGTAGGCCACAGTAAAACATTGATGGCTGATACAAACAACTACGATGAATTGGCAGATGAGATTAAAGAGATTTCAAAAGAAGTTAGTGAAGATGCTAAACGTATCGATAAAATTGGATACTCGGTTCAAATCGTTTTAAAAAACGATGAATTCAAAACAACAAATGCTTCAAAACGTTTAGAAAGACCTACAAACGATTATGAGGTTATAGTTTCAACAGCGTTATCTCTATTAGATAAGAAATATAATCCTGAACAAAACATCAGATTGGTTGGCGTAACCCTACAACAACTTATTGTTCCTGAAGAAGCCTTAATACAGCTTTCAATTTTCGACGATCCAAAACAAGTCGAAGAAGAATGCGCAACAAAGTTGTTAATAGCTGACCTTAATAGAAAAACAAAAAAAGAGACTTTCAAAACTATGAGAGATTATTTGACAGATAAAAAATATGGAAATTAGAGAAGCAATAGAATTATATTTTCAATATTTAAGAGTTGAAAAAGGTGTAAGTAACGACACGATTAAATCATATTTATATGATTTGAATGAATTTTTCAAATCTTTTCCAGGCAAAGAAAGTACAGGAGATATTTTGCCTACCGATATTGCTGATTTTATAAAACTTCAAAATAAGAAGATGCTCGCAATTTCTACAATTGTTAGACGCATATCCTCAACTAAAAATTTCTACTTGTTCCTAGAAAGAGAAGGCTACATCAACACACCTATGGTAGATTTTGAAACTCCTATAGGAATAAAAACACTCCCTAGATGCATTTCGGTTGAAGAAGTTGAAAATCTTTTGAATACGCCAGATATAGAAAAACCTGAAGGCCTAAGAGATAAAGCCATGCTTGAACTTATGTATTCAACTGGTTTAAGAGTCAGTGAATTGCTTTCTTTGAAAGTTTCACAGATTAATACAGAGATTGGAATTATTAAAATTGTTGGAAAAGGCGGAAAAGAAAGAAAAGTTCCAATTGGAGACTTTGCACTAGAATTTGTTAGTAAATATATTTCAGAAGGCAGACCGTCCTTAAAACCAAAAAGAAGTGAAATTTTGTTTTTAAATAGATACGGAAAACAGTTATCAAGGCAATACTTCTTTTTACAAGTTAAAAAATATGCCTTAAAAGCCAATATTAGAACAGAAATTTCACCTCACACTTTAAGACACTGCTTTGCAACTCATATGTTAGAAAATGGTGCAGAATTAAGAGCAGTTCAACAAATGTTAGGACACACAAATATATCGACTACACAAATTTACACGAACATATCCACGTCACGTATTCTGAGTGCGTATGATTTGTATGGCAAGAGAAAATAGTGATAATATAATTATCGGTTAAAAGTAAGGGAGACTATTCAATGAAAAAATTCAAAAGAATATTCGTAATCGTAACAGATTCGTTAGGTATTGGTGCAATGCCAGATGCTGAAAAATTCGGTGACGCAGGCACAAATACATTTGTCCATATTTCTGAAAAATGTGCTGGATTAAATATTCCAACATTAAACTCTATGGGCGTTGGAGATTTAGCAAACATTGTTGGAACAACAAAAGTTTCACATCCAAACGCTTACTGCATGACTATGAGAGAGGCAAGCAATGGTAAAGATACTATGACTGGCCACTGGGAAATGATGGGCATCCATACAACAAAACCTTTCCAAACATTTACTGATATAGGTTTCCCAAAATCATTAATAGATGAACTTGAAGCAAAAACTGGCCATAAAGTTATTGGCAATAAATCTGCTTCAGGTACAGAAATTCTAAAAGAATTAGGCGAAGAACAAATGAGAGATAATTCTCTTATTGTTTATACAAGCGCTGACTCAGTTCTTCAAATTGCAGCTCACGAAGGTGTTACTGGTGTTCCAGAATTATACCGTTGCTGTGAAATTGCAAGAGAGATTTGCATGAAGCCAGAATACTTCGTTGGTCGTATTATTGCTCGTCCATACGTTGGTACATGCGCTGCAGATTTCAAACGCACACCTAATAGACACGACCTTGCATGTTCCCCTAGTGGAACAACTGTTATGAACATTCTCCAAGATAACCATTTTATGGTTAGTTGTGTTGGTAAGATTGGAGATATCTTTAACGGTGTTGGGGTAGTCAAAACACAAAAAACAGTTAGCAACCTCGATGGAATGGAAAAGACAATCAAAGAGGCTAAGAGTCATGACTTCGAAGGGCTTTGTTATGTCAATTTAGTTGAATTTGATTCTGAATACGGACACAGAAGAAATCCATTAGGATACGGAAAGTGCATCGAAGAATTTGATGTTAAACTTGGTGAGTTGTTAAATGTGATTAACGATGATGACCTAGTCATGGTTACAGCTGATCACGGAAACGATCCAACACATACAGGCACTGACCATACACGTGAAAGAGTTCCTTTACTCGTTTATTCAAAGGCCTTTAAGAATGGTAGAAAATTAGAAGAAAGATCAACTTTCGCCGATATTGGTGGAACAATCCTCAAGAATTTTGGTTTAAAGAAGACTGCAAACGAAATCGGCGAACCAATCGAGGAATTGTTAAATGACTAAAAAAATTATATTCTTACCTTTAATTGCATTATCATTAATCGGCTGTGACAATCATGTTGCAACTGATGATTTAAGGATTATTTGCCCAACTGGTGCTCCAGCTTTGGCGTTTTATGATTTAGGCAACAACAACAACTTTGATACAAATTCAGTCCCAACAAGTGTTTTAGCGCAACTTCAAAAGAATGAATATGACATGGTTGTATTTGATTCAATTAACGGCTTAAAGAGTATTAAAAGTAAATCTGCTAACTATAAGTTAGCTAAAGTAATTACTGCAGGAAATTTTTACCTTGTCAGTATAGGAAAAGAAAAAGATAGTTCAGGAAATTATCCAATGCCTACTACAGGAGACAAAGTTGTCTCTTTCGGTCAAGGATTAATTCCTGATGTAGTTTATAATAAACTATGCACTGACTATTGGCATATAGATCCAACTGCAAGTTATGTAACTAGTGTTCAAGATGCATTAGCAGTTTTAATAAGCGGAAAGTATAGCGGTGGCAACGTTGATTATGTTTTTATAGCAGAACCAGCTTTAACTACTGCAATGAATAAAACTGATGCAGCTACCTATGGTAAAGTTGGGATTGTTAAAAATATTAGAGCAGAATGGGAAGCATATTCTGGTCAAAAGGGATTAGCCCAAGCTGCAATTTTTGTTAACAACGATTCTATAGCTAACAAGCACGATAAACTCGTTCAATTTTTAAACGAGACCGATATACGCTTAAGAACTGCACAAACAGAAGTTAATGTTGCAGTAGAAAAGCTAAACGCGTTTGGAACATTAGAAGAACAAGCTAGTAGATTTGGATTCAATTCGAATACTGTTTCTTTGGTTCAAGCAAATGGCAAAAATGGTTTTGGCTTAGTTTGCCCTTTCTGTGAATCGATTGATGTTAATGCATTCCTAACAAAGTTAGGTCAACCTACATTTGAAGAAACTTATTTTGCTAATTTATGAAAAAGATTAAAGAATTGTACAATCGATTTAAAATTCCTTTTTGGACTGTTATCGGTGTCGGAGCAGTCTTTTTTCTTTGGTGGTTCATTTCGTTTTTAACGAAAACTACTTTATTTCCAGGACCTCAAGTTGTTATTCCCAAATTCTTCGAAGTGTTAGGAGAACAACAAACATATAGTGCAATTGGTGGAACATTGTTGCGTTTAGTGATTGCAATGGCTATTGGTTTTACTCTCGGTGTTATATTTGGCATTATCGGTGGATTGTGCAAAGAATTTAGAGCATTCATGAGACCTATTGTTATTGTGTTCAGAACAATACCAACTGCTGCAGTTATATTTGTCATTATAGCTTTGCTAAAGCCTATATTTGCACCTGTTATTATTGTGTTTTTGATGGTCTTCCCTATGATGTATGATTCCGTAGTTACCGGTATTACAAATGTTGATCAATCTGTAACCGAAGCAATGAAAGTTGATGGAACACCTTTGTTAAAGCAAATTTTCAAAGTCTATTTACCTCTATCTTGGAGTTATATCCTTTTAGGATTAGTTTCTGCTTTTGGACTAGGAATGAAGATTTCTATCATGGCAGAAGTAATTGCCGGAAGTGACTCTGCTGAAGGATTAGGCAAATTAATACGAAATGCAGCCAATATAGCCGATATGGACTATGTCCTTGCATATTCGCTAATAGCGATTGCTTTGATTGGCCTAATTGATATTGCAATATACTTCGTCAAACGAAGAATTAAGAAACAAACAACAAAAAAACAACGTGCCATTTAATATCAACATGTTGTTTTTTATTCCTCGTCTTCCAAAATAGGCATATAATCTGGTATTTTTGGTTTTGTTAAATAATAGCCCCTAAGGTTCCAAACATAATCTAAAAAGCCGTATACAATCGAAATTGCGATAAGAATATAGTTGAGTGTACATAATCCAGTTATCAAAAAGAGCAAAGAAGCCAAAATCGACATTGGCGCGGGCACAACCAACTTGCTAAATTGATACCTAGTCTCATATCCGTGCATCCAGAAAAGGGTCCAGAGTATAAAAATCAAGCACGCAATACATAATCCTACTACGATCCAGCCTACAAAAATGCCTATGTAGAAGAAATCATAAGAGTAAATAAAACCAAAAGCACAAGCTGCAGACCCAAGTAGTCCCTGTGAAATAAAATCGATTAAATATTTGCCTTCAAAAAGTTGTGCTGGATGACGTTTTTTATTAGTGAAAACGAAATACAAATAACGTGGTGCAAACGCCAAGACTAATACGACTAAAACTAAAATATTTGTATCGTTAATTACCATACTTTTCATTATATATCTTTAACCATGATTAATAGGTAACAAATGTAAAAAGATGTGTGGTGTGGTGGACGAAATTAGTAGTTTTTTAGTAGTTTTCAAAAGTGGAGATATCCACAATTGGCAGTCACTGGGGATAATTTTTCAGTGTTGTTTTAATGAGTTTTTGTCTTATATTTTCATTTTTAATACTTTGTATTAGTTTATTTTGGTTAACATAATAGTGATTATACGAAGTAATGCATATTTTATAAAAACTATGAAAATTGCCTTTTGAACTAATTTAAAGAAAAAAAACTCGCAATCACGCGAGTCTTTATTCTTACAATTTGTCTATCTTGAGAGTAATTTATCAAGGCTTATACGTTCACGTTCTTCCTTGGTAAATAAATTGACAATTATATGATGAGCATCTATCAAAATCCAACCAGTTTCTGGCTTGCCTTCAATATGTCCAATCTCAATTTTGTTTTTCTCAAATTCGTCAGCAATATATTCTTTCAAAGCATTGAGTTGACGAGTGTTTCCGGCTGTTGCTAAAACATAATAATCTGCAAAAGGCGTTCTCTCACGGACATCAACGGTCATAATATCTTCTGCTTTATGTTCGTTAAGTACTTTTTCTGCTAATGCAACTGCTTTATCTTTTCTTGGCATATTATTTTTCTCCTGGAATATACATATCGAAGCAAGCCTTAGTTAGCTTGTTCTCATAATCTTTGTTGTGTGACTTAAGGTATTTCTTGTTATCAATCAATGTATCAATGAATCCTTGCTTATAATTCTTTAGACAAGAATTGATTAACCATGTTGAATCAAATCCTCTAGTAGGCTCGATTTTATCGCTAGCATAGACAATCATCGCTACTTTTGACATATTCTTGTCTCCTGTGCAATGGCACTTAATAGCTTCTAAAATGTCTGGATCCTTAATCCCGAATTCAGTCCTAGCGAGATATTCTCCAACAAATTGATGATATGAGAATGATGGTAGGTCTAAATGTTCAGGATAATGCTTTTTCATGAACTCTTGCACCGTTTCATCACCAGTTTTATATGTTTTGCCTAAGTCATGGAACAAACCGGCGAAGAAATACTTTTCAAGATGATCTAATTTATTTGCTTTAGCAATTCTTAATGCTAAGTTAGCCACTTCAATCGAGTGATTTAATCTTGCTTCAGGCAGATACTTTGATAATTTTCCGACAAAGTATAATCTTTCCTTTTCTATATAGAAAAGGACTTCGCTCGGAATATCAATGCTTTCACAAGCGCGCACCATACTTGAAGAAACATCACCGCTTTCTAAGTAAGTTAAATCTTGCATGTTATAAGTTTTAATAACTTGTTTATTTAATTCATATCTAGGTCTAGATACAAATACTATTTGTGCAATCTGCGATAATTCTTCAGCATTTTTCCATTCTGGGAATTTATTAACCTGATCTGCACCAATTACAAAGTAAAGTTTATCCTTTGGATGCTTCTTTTTAAAAGCACGAACTGTATCAATCGAATAATTGATATCGTCTTTGCTATTAAGTTCAAATGTATTTATTGTTGATCCTGCAGCAGCTTTCTTTAAAGCAATCTTTAACATATCTACTCTATGTTTTGAGGTTGTTAAAGGTGTTTTCCATCTAGGAGAACGAGCCGGAATAAAAACTATATCTGCATTCAGCTTCAAAGAAGCTGCAATTGCGATACGAATATGTCCATTATGGACAGGATCGAATGTTCCGCCAAACAAAATGTAATTAGCCATTTTATTTCTTTCTTAAAAGTTTAGGTCTTGAGTGGTAAATTGATACGCCCTTTGGGACATAAATTCTAATGGTTTGTTTACAGGCCATAAAATTAATCCAACCAAGTCCAAGAATACCAATATCACGGTAATTTGATTCAGTAACATTTAATTCAAAGACATCTAAGTCTTTAATTGTTTGAATTGCAGGTAAAGATGGTTGAAGTGATTTCTTGTTAACTAATTTGACAAATTTCTCATCTGCAGATTTTCCTGGAATCAAAATATGTTTTAATTGAATTTTGTCACAGAAATAACAATTGAATTGAGTTGATTTTCCTTTAACAAGTTCAATGAATGCTAAACCACCAATGTATAGGCACTCTTTCTTTGAAAGAGTTATATGTCTTTCTTTAACAGGATCCAAAGTATAAACTTTGCGCATTGTATCTCTGTCTAAATTATAAAGAATAGAATTGTCTAAACTAAATCCAGGAACATCGTACATTGCTGTCTTTTTATTTAATGGGATTTGAAGTAATTCAAGTTCTGTTCCAGGATATGGAGCAGTAACAATATTTCCTTTGGAAAGATTTGAGAAAACCTTTAAGAATGATGAAATTAAAGTTTTCTTACCAGACATTGCTGAACCAATGATGAATACATCATGTCCAGCTTTTCTTTCGTATATTGAAGTGATAACTTCAGTTGAAATTTTTTCATCATAAGCATTTGAAATCGAAACGTCTTCAGCTTTAATTTGAGTTAAACCTGCAGCTCTAAATCTGTGCGCAACATATTCTTTAATTTCTTCTTTTGAAGTTCCTTTTGGCATTAAGTCGAACTTATTTGCAACAATAAGGATCTTCATTCCTTCAATGTTTTCTAAAATTTGATGATTAAAGGCTGCTTCAAACGAGAAAAGATTAATAACATATACAATTAATGCCTTTTTAGCTTTTGCATCTTTTAAAAGCTTAATATAGTCGTCGGAAAGGATTGGTTCATTTGGTCTGGCTTTATAACGTTCTAGTTCAAAACATTTGTCACAAAACAAAAAGTTTTGTGAAGGATTTTCTAATGTTTCCTTTTTTGTGTATCCTTCTTTTTTAGGATCGCTACTTTGTAAAATAGCACCACAGTTATAACATCTTCTAATTTTACTAATTTCTGCCATGTTCAATTTCCTTCCAATCTTTTAAAAGATTCTTTTTAATTAATTTTTTCTTAACTGGTCTTTCGAAGATTCTATTGAATCTTGTAGTTGGTTGATCTTCTTTAACCAGTTTTTCAGTATAAATTGACTTAATATGTGCTCGATTAGCAGCAGCAATATCAGTCATCAACTGATCCCCAACTAGAATAACTTCATTTTTTGAAATCTTATGAGTTTTAAGAAATTTGTTTATTCCAAAAGCAAATGGCTTACCAACAGAGTTAACAAATCCAACTCCCAAAAGGTTTGCATAATAGCTGACTCGTTTACCAGTATTATTCGAAAGAATAAGCATTTTAATGCCAGCAAGTTCAAGCTTCTCTTTTAGAGAAAAAGCTTTTTCGGTTGGCTCTTTTTGAAGGTACGAATCTAACGTATTATCGAGGTCTACGAGGATGTATTTTACATTTTCATTAATGAAAAAGTTAATATCAACATCATAGATGCTTTTAGCATGAGCATAAGGAATATACAGCTTTCCCATATTTTTATTATAGATGAAAATTAACAAAAGAATAATCTTTTGATAAAAAATCATATAAATACATGCGTGAAAAGCATAAAAAAATGCAGATTTTAACCTGCATTTTTTAAATTTTTAGAAGTCTTCATCGAACAACGATATTTGAGTGTACTCTTTTTCGTCTTCTTCTTTATTTTGTTTTGCCTCTTCCTCTATCTCGGTTTTAGCAACTTCTTCATCAATCTCATCTTTGACTAATTCTGGTTGAGAAATTTCTTTTGAAACAATGTCTTTTGAAATGTATTCGTCGCCTTCGACAAACCCGATTTCAAGAGATAATTTTTTAGGCATTTCTAACATTGCTTTTGCATACTTATCAAGTGGCGTCACATGGTAGTCATCAACCTTAATTTCAACAATCTCTTTAAGATTATTTAACACTCTTAAGAGTGTTATTTCTTTACTAAGATCAAGTTTTTTAACAAACACTAATGAGTGTGGTTCGCTCTTAAATGATTTAAATACTTCTGATGTTTTTCCAAGACGTTTTGTAATATTTGTATTACTAACATCATAGATTCTTAAACATCCTTTATCGGTAACAAGAACGACTTTACCTTTTGTTGATTCAGAATCGTATGAAAGAACAGAAATAATATTAGCTTTTCCTAATTGAGAAACAGCCTTTACACCGCCTGAACGCATTCCACTGAGTGTTAATTCGTTTTCGTTGAATCCAAGCGAATTTCCATCACTTGTAAATAAGATAATATTTGAATTACCATTTGTGAAAATAACATCAGCAACTTCATCGTTACTTAGAAGTTTCATGCAAGGTAATGGTTTTGAATATCTAACAACAGAGAAGTCACATAAACGTAAACGTTTAACTTGTCCGTGTTTGGAAGCAATTACAAAGAACAAACCTTCTTTAAACTCTTCTACGACGTATGCGCGCACTATTTTTTCATTAGGATTTAAATTAACTAAGTAATTAATATGTTTTCCTTCATCTTTCCATTTGTTTTCTTGAATTTCGTGCATTGGAATATAAAGGAAATTACCTAAATTTGTAAAACAAACTACATAATCTGTTGTGTTTGCTTTGCCTGAATAAACGCAAGCATCACCATCTTTCATTCCTGGTAGTGGGTTATCACCACTAGATTTGAAAGATTTAACAGAACTGTATTTAACATAGCCATCTCTTGTAACAGCAAGCATAACTTCTTCCTTCATGATTAAGTCACGTTTGTCGATGGATGCACTACTAATTTCTTTTTCAATAATTTGTGTTTTTCTATCGTGACCATATTTGTTAGCAATTGCTTTCAAATCTGAGCAAATAACACGATCAAGTTTCTTTCTATCAGTAAGAATTCCGTTTAATGTTTCGATTGTATTTTCAACTTCAACTTTTTCATTTATTAAAGTTGTTAAATCGGTATTAGTCAACTTATAAAGTTGAAGCATAACAATTGCTTCGCTTTGAGCTTCACTAAATCCGAACTTTTCTTGAATGTTTTTCTTAGCGTCTTGTTTGTCTTTTGAAGCACGAATAACTTCAACAACTTGATCTAGAATTGAGACAGCTTTGATAAGGCCATCAATGATTTCTAAACGAGATTTATTCTTCTTTAATTCGTAGTTACTGCGTCTTGTAATAACGTCTACTTGGTGCTCAATATATGTATCAACAAAATCAAGCAAATTCATTGTTTTTGGGCGTCCATCAACAATAGCTACCATGTTTGCAGAATATGATGTTTTGAGACCAGTTTTGGTCATTAAATATTTGTAAATAATATCTACATTTGCATCTTTTTTAAGATCAATAGCAATTCTCATGCCTTCTTTGTCGGATTCATCTCTAACCTCAGCAATACCATTAACTGTTTTGTTACGAACAAGCATATCTAGTTCTTTAACTAAGTTAATTTTTACTGTTTTATAAGGAATTTCTGTAACAATAATTTGCTTTTCGTTCTTATTTGTAACAATTTCTGTTTTTGCTGCAACTTCAATACGGCCTCTACCTGTTAAATAGATATCTTCAAGTCCTTTTGACTTATAAATATATCCACCACTTGGAAAATCTGGGCCTTTCACAAATTGCATCAAATCAAGAGGTTCAACTCTGACGTGATTGATACGATAAATGATTGCATCAACCACTTCTCTAAGGTTATGAGTTGGTATTTCAGTTGCTAATGCAACTGCGATACCTTCAGTACCATTAACTAAAAGGTTAGGAAATCTTGCCGGCATAACAACTGGTTCGAAGTCTGTATCATCGAAAGTTAATGCCATTTCAACTGTATCTTTATCAATATCTCTGACCATTTCTTCAGCAATTTGAGAAAGTCTTGCTTCAGTATAACGATAAGCGGCTGGTGGGTCATTATCGACAGAACCATTATTACCTTGGAAATCAATTAAGCAGTTATTGTTTTTCCAATCTTGGGACATACGAACAAGTGCTTCGTAAATAGAACTATCACCATGAGGGTGATATTTGCCCATAACTTCACCAACGGTATGAGCGCATTTTCTTGTTGGACGAGTAAAAATATTGCCTGTTTTGTACATCGAATAAACAATACGTCTTTGAACAGGTTTCAAACCATCTCTAGCATCTGGAATTGCACGATCTTGAATGACATATTTTGCATATGTTGCATAACGTGATCCCATGATACTTTCAACGGTTTCGTTGTGTATATTTTCTGGAATTTCAAATTCGAGGATTTGTTGTTGTTTTTTTGCCATATTATTTCACCTCGTCTATAAAGCTGTCAACTTCTTTGAAGTTGACATTTTCTTCAACCCATTGTCTTCTGATAACTGTATCGTCACCCATTAAAATTGATATTTCTGAAGCTGCTTTTACAGGGTCTTCAATGGTTACTTTGCAAAGTAATCTTTTTGCTGGATCCATAGTGGATTCCCATAGCTGATTTTCATCCATTTCGCCAAGACCTTTATATCGTGAAACACGATATCCTGCACCGATTTTTTTCTTTGCATTTTCAAGACCTTCATCATCCCAAGCATATTCATAAACAAGTTTATGATTTACTTCTTTTGCAACACGATAAAGAGGTGGCATTGCAACGAATAATTTGCCTTTCAAAATGAGAGGTTTCATGAAATTGTAGAAAAATGTTATCAATAAAGTTTGAATATGTGCACCATCAGTATCAGCATCAGTCATAATAATAACTTTTCCATAATGCGAATTATCCGCATTAAAGTCTTCGCCATAACCTGCCCCGATTGTATTAATGATGGTTGCAAATTCTTCATTTTTTAACATTCTGTCAACACTAACAGAATCTGTATTTAATGGTTTACCACGTAGTGGTAATATTGCTTGGAAAAGACGATTGCGTCCTTTTCTCGCAGTTCCTCCAGCTGATTCACCTTCAACGATAAAAAGTTCGTTATGATCATAGTCTTTTGATTGAGCTGGGGTCAATTTATCCGATAGGATAAAATCGTTCTTTACCTTTTTGGAATTACGTATTTCATCCTTAGCTTTTCTTGCAGCAATACGTGCTGTTTGAGCATCTTGACATTTCTTAATCAAATTAACAGCAAATTCTTTATGTTCGTTAAGATAATAACTAAAGTTATTATATAAGAAATTATTAATTATTGGTAAAGCCTCTGGGGTACCAAGTTTTTGCTTTGTTTGGCCTTCATATTCAAGTTTTGCTTCTGGAATTTTTAAAGAAATAATCGCAGTTAAACCTTCACGAATATCGCTACCTTCAAGTTTGACTTTGTTCTTTAAAAGGTTATTTTCTTCTGCATAATCGTTAACTGCTTTAGTAATACCTACTTTAAAACCACTTTCGTGTGTTCCGCCATCATGTGTTCTAACATTATTTGCGTAAGAGTAGATATTTTCACCATAATCTTTCAAACAATATTGCATAGCAATATCGACTTTAATTCCGTCTTCGTTTCCTTCAAAACAAATAACTTCTCCAAGTGCTTGTTTTTCTTTATTTTTTGCTTGAACGTATTCCTTAATACCTTCTTTATAGCAAAATTCACCTTTTTGTCCTGTTCTTTCATCAATAACTACGAATTGAACACCTTTTAAAAGATAGGCACTTTCTTGTACGTGATCAGCAATCGTATCAAACTTATATTCTGTAGTTGAAAAGATTTTTGAATCTGGTTTAAATCTTACTAATGTACCATGCTTCTTGGTATTACCAAGAACCTCTAATGGTACAGCTAACTTACCACCATTTTCAAAACGTAAATGATTAATTTTTCCACCACGGAAAACGGTAATATCACAGTATTGAGAAAGAGCATTTGTAACACTACTTCCAACACCATGTAAACCTGCTGATGATTGATAAACTTTTGAAGAGAATTTACCACCAGAATGAAGCGTAGAGAAAATAAGTTGAACAGCTGGAATTCCTGTTTGTTTATGTATATCAACAGGTATGCCACGACCCTCATCAAGGACTGACACAGACCCGTCTTTATGTATAGTAATGGTAACTATGTTACCATAACCATTTAAAGCTTCATCAACTGCATTATCTACAATCTCCCAAACAAGGTGATGCAAACCAGTAGAATTTGTTGAGCCAATATACATGGCTGGACGCTTTCTAACACCTGCTAAACCTTCAAGGATTTCAATGTCTGCAGCCGAATATTCTTTTTCGATTTTTTTGTTATCTAATTCTTCTGACATATTCATTTCTCTCTTCAAATTTTATTTGATTATAACAAGAAAATTGTTGAAAAGTAATGTACTTTTAAGTAATATCATTAAGGTTAATTGGAGAAAAAATATGGATATTATTTTATATAATATAATCATCGGATTTGTATCATTATTTATTGGATATATTTTTGGTTCTATCCCTACTGGAGTCATCATTGGAAAGTTATTTTTCCATAAAGATCCACGTACTGAAGGAAGTAAAAATTCAGGTGGAACAAACGTAGGTAGATTATTTGGAAAAAAGGTCGGAGTTATCTGCATTTTGCTCGATATGTTAAAGACTGCAATACCAACAGTTGGTGTTTGGGCAATTTTAACATTTACACCTTTGAATAACTTTGTTATTCAAAATACACAAAATGAAATATGGGATTTTCTCCAATTCTTTATCTTATTAGCTCCATTTGGTGCTACTTTAGGTCATTGTTGGCCAATTTTTGCTGGTTTTAAGGGTGGAAAAGCTGTCTCCGCATTCGCTGGTTTTGGTATTTCCACATGTTGGGTACTTGTAATTGCAGGCGTCACAACCTTCTTTTCAACATTAAAAGCTAAGAAATTTGTATCACTCGCATCCATCATTACAGCAGTTGTCGCTTCAGTTGGAGCATGGGTTTTAGCAATCTTGAAAATCTATGTTCCTTTAAACGAAATCGACATCGTTATGTGGGGTGCTGGATCCTTCACAAAAGTCAGCATTGAATATGCATCAATTATGAGTGTCATTGCAATCATCTTAATTATTCGTCACAAGCCAAATATTGTTCGCTTAGCTAAAGGTGAAGAGAATAAGATTAAATGGATGAAATAATAGTAGTTTATTAGTAGTAATTTAGTAGATTTTAGACCTGTTGATAATTAGTCCACGTCATCAAAATTAGTCAAAAAAGTTTCGATGATATGGACTTTTTTAATTGACGTTTTTATTCCTTCACTTATATACAGCCTCAAAAATAGGTACTTTGATTTTTATCACTTCACCACTGCCCCTTTTTAGACGGGGAATCACTTCTTGTGAGTAATTCCTTAGCCTAACGAAATTCGGCCCGAAATAGGCTTGTTTATGCAAGAATTTATTTCTCGGTTTTCCACCACTTTTTTGCGTTAGGTTTTCTCAAAAATTGAGCAACAAAAAAGCGCCGATTTCTCGACGCTAATTTGAACTAATTTTCAGCTTATTGACCACGCTTCATTGAGTTCATAACCGCTCTGACTTGTGCTTCAGATGGTTTACGACCCATTTGCATGAACATAGCCCTGATCATCTTTTCATTAATTGGTGGGTTTTTTCTTAATTGCTCTTTGAAGAACCAACGAGCAAGGAAGAATGCGCCAATACCTGCAGCTAATGCAATACCAATTAATATTAAGACGAATTGCCAGATTTCCATTTGCATCATAATAGTTTACCTATTATTTATTTGCACGGCCGTCGTAATCGCCTGTATCAGTACGTACAAGAACTGTTTCACCATTTTCAATGAATAGTGGGACTTTAAGTTTGTAGCCTGTTTCAACGGTTGCAACCTTCATAGCCTTGTTAACTGTATCTCCACGAACAGCTGGTTCGCAGTCAGTGATTTGAAGGGCTACGCTTGATGGAAGTGTAATACCAAGGATTTCCTCTTCATAGAAGAGAACATCGATTTCTGCATTTGAAATAAGGAAGTTCATTTCCCATTCGAGACGTGATTTTTGAATTTCAATTTGTTCATATGTTGAATTATCCATAAATACAAGTGTTTCACCTGCATCATAGAGATAAGCCATTTTCTTTTTAGAAAGAACTGCTTTTTCAACATCGTAACCAGAGTTTCTAGCAATTTCAATGATTGCACCTGTTCTTAAGTTTTTTGCTTTTACCTTAGCAACCATCTTTCTCATGGCTGTCTTGTTTAATAAGATATCCATGACTTGATAAAGGTTACCTTCATCAATGAAATAGTTTCCTGGTCTTAATTCAGTAACGTTCATTTATTTTTCCTCCTATAGCAATATCACTAAAGTGATAAATTTCGTAAATAACTGTTATATTTAATTTCTCTTTCAAGTTTTGTAGCAACGCCATGGCCTGGATAAACACGAGTATCTATAGTAAGTTTGATAAGCTTTTTCAAACTTGATTCCACTGTTTTGTTAGAACCAGATGGTAAATCGGTTCTGCCAATAGTTGTATAGAATAGGGTGTCTCCTGAGAACAACATTTTCTCAGATGCTACATAGTAGCAGCAGCTACCTTTTGTGTGAAATGGAGTTTTAATCATTTGAACTTTAAATCCACAAACTTCAAACTCTTCATAATCTGTTAACAATTTATAATTGTTTGGTAGAAAATCAATAATTTTACCAAACCATGCTTTTTCAAAAAATGTTAAATTGAGTTTTGGATTAGTAAGTTCATCTAAGCAATCTTCATTTAAGAATAAGACGGCATTTGGAAATACTTCGAAGATATCTTCTAATGCGGCCATATGGTCAAAATGACCATGAGTTAATAAAATTGCTTTGATATCAACTGCCAATTTTTTGATATGCTCGATTAGACAGTTATTTACGTTATATCCAGGATCAATTAAGATTGCTTCTTTATTCTCATTGAAAAGAATATAAGAATTGCAAGCTTTCCTTGATATGAACTGATCGAACATTCAAAATACGAAAAATAAGGATATTATCCTTATTATTTCTTCTCCTTATGCAATGTTTTTTGTTTGCATACCTTGCAGTACTTCTTTGTTTCAAGTCTGTCAGGATGTTCTTTTTTGTTCTTTGATGTGATGTAGTTTTCTTCACCACAGACAGTACATTTTAAGATAATGTTATCACGCATAAACGAAACTCCTTTCGATTTTTAAGCAAGTAAGATAATAACACAAGCAAAAAAAGATATCTACTACATATTTATTATGTATAATTAAAATATGTCGATTATGATACCAAGAGAACAAACTAAGAAAATTGCCATTGGCAATATAACAATAGGTGGATCAAATAAAGTTTTGATTCAATCTATGTGCAACATTAAAACTGAAAAATATGAAGATGTTGCAGCTCAAATTAATCGTTGCGAGAAACTCGGAGCAGATTTAATGCGTGTTTCAGTTTTAGATGAAAACGATGCACGTGCAATCAAAGAAATTAAGAAGTTAATTAATATACCTTTAATTGCTGATATTCACTTTGACTATCGCTTAGCGATAGAATCAATCAATTCTGGAGCAGACGCTGTTAGACTAAATCCTGGAAATATTGGATCAGAAGATAATGTCAAAAAGGTTGTTGAATTATGCAAAGAAAAGCATATTCCAATTCGAATTGGCGTTAATTCAGGATCAATGGATAAAAAGATTAACAACAACACAGATCACGTTAAATCAAACGAACTTATCGCTTCTGCAAAAAGTATGATTAAAATACTTGAAGATCTCGATTTCTACGATATTGTAATTTCCTTAAAAGGAAGCGATGCTATCGAAACAATTGAAGCATATGAACTTGCAAGTAAAGAATTCAAATACCCATTACATCTTGGAATCACTGAAGCTGGTCCTAAGGATGTTGGGCTTATCAGAAGTGTTGCCGGTCTTGCTCCAATACTTTTACAAGGCATCGGAGATACGATTCGTATCTCATTAAGCGATGATCCTGAAGAAGAAGTTCGTGCTTGTCGTAGACTTCTCAAGGACTTAAAAATAAGAACCGATTATCCTAATTTAATTTCTTGCCCAACATGTGGAAGGACTCAAGTTAATCTTGTGCCTCTCGCAAAGCGAGTTGCTTCATGGCTTGAAGAAAATCACATTAATAAAACAGTTGCAATTATGGGCTGTATAGTTAATGGGCCAGGCGAAGCTAAACGTGCAGATATTGGCTGTGCTGGAGGCAAAGGCGTTTGGGTTATATTCAAGAAAGAAGAAATAATTAAACAAGTCAAAGATTCAGAAATATTTGATGAATTAACTAAAGAAATTCTGAAATTAAAGTAAAAGAAAGGGACTCAATTGAGTCCCTGTTTTTATTAAATATTTTTAATAAATGACATGTATGCTCTATAAGCTTCATATAAATCTGCTTTAGAAATAATTTCCATTGGAGCATGCATATTTAAGACTGCTAATCCTGCATCGATAACATACATGTTATAGTTGCCTAAGATATAAGCAATTGTTCCGCCGCCGCCTTGGTCAACTTTTCCAAGTTCGCTTGTTTGATAGAAACATTTATCGTCATCTAAAACTTTACGAATTGATGCAAAGAATTCTGGAGCAGCATCGTTTGCGCCTGATTTCCCACGTGCACCTGTGTACTTGTTGAAACAAACTCCGTTTCCTAAGTATGCTGCGTTCTTTGAATCATTAACTCCTGCATATAATGGATCAAAACCTGCAGAGACATCACTAGACAACATCTTTGTACCTTCTAATGCTTTTCTGAGTTTTAAATCATTATATGATTCTTGTTTTGAAATCAATTCTGCAATAACGTTTTCAAACCACATTGATTGTGCACCTGTTGCACCAACTGAACCAATTTCTTCTTTATCTACGCAGACTGCACATGTTGTATATGCGCACTTACCTGCATCAATAACTGCTTCTAAAGAAGTATAAGCACAGCATCTATCATCGTGACCATAGCCTGCAACCATTGAACGATCTAAGCCATAATCTCTTGCATCACCAGCTGGAACAACTTCGATTTCTGCTGATAAGAAGTCTTCTTCTTCGATACCGTATTTATCTTTTAAGATCTTTAATACATTAGCTTTAACTGCTTCATTTTCTGCTCCGTTAAGTGGCATTGAGCCAACAGTAACATCGAGAGATTCACCTTCAATTGCTTTAGCCAATGGCTTTGCCATTTGGTCTGCTGATAAGTGAATTAATAAGTCTGAAATACCAACAACTGGATCTTTTGGATCATCACCAATTTGAACATTTACAACTGTGCCATCTTTTAAGCAAACAACACCATATAAAGCTAAAGGTATTGTGACCCATTGATATTTTTTGATACCGCCATAGTAGTGTGTATCTAATAATGCATAACCATGATCTTCATATAAAGGATTTTGCTTTAAATCAAGTCTTGGTGAGTCAATGTGTGCACCTAAAACTCTTAATCCTTCAGAGACCTTGTGATCACCAATAACAAATAAAGCAATATTTTTGCCTTTGTTAATAGCGTAGACTTTGTCTCCTGCTTTTAAGCTCTTGTAAGAATCAATATTTTTGAAGCCTTTTGCTTCTGCTTCTTTTTGAGCTAATTTGACTGCTTCTCTTTCAGTTTTGCCCTTGGAAATAAAGGCTTTATAGCCTTCTGCAAAGTCCATAACCTTTTTAAGAGAGGCTTTGTTATAACTTTTCCATGCGTTTTGTGAATACATTTTTATATTCCTCCTATTTGTCTTTCCAATTTTCTTCATACTTGTTTTTAACAAGCATCTCAATTTCCTTCTTGTATGGAGGCTCTCCATCAATATAAGGAGTTTCGAGTATTTTTGGAATGTTAATTAATTTTGGATGATGGACATATTGAACAAGTGTATCGAATCCGATTTCACCATATCCAATATTTTCATGTCTATCCTTATGTGAACCCAAAGGGTTCTTCGAATCGTTAAGATGAATTACGAGTAATTTTTCAAGGCCAATTACTCTATCGAACTCTTCAATTACTTCATCTACTTTTGAAACGTCAATGCCGGAATCAGAAATGTGGCAGGTGTCTAAACAGACTCCAACTCTATCTTTGTATTTAACGTTTTCTAAGATGTGAGCTACTTGACTAAAGTCACTACACATTTCAGAACCCTTTCCAGCCATTGTTTCAAGAGCTATCTTAACATTTGTGCCATCACGACTCAAAACGTCATCTAAGGCCTCGATAATGGACTCAAATCCATTTTCTACTCCAGTACCAACATGGCTTCCTGGATGAAGAACAAGTATTTCTAGTCCAAACCCTGCAACACGGCGAATTTCTTTAATTAAGCTTTCTTTCGAAGTGTTGTAGAGATATTCGTTTTGTTTGTTAGCTATGTTTATAACATATTGAGCATGAACAATGATTTTCTTTTCATCAAGTCCAGCCTTTTTAATTAGTTCTCGTCCTTCCTCAATTCGAAGAGTTTCAAGAGGCTGTCTAAATGAATTTTGAGGTGCTCCTGTATAAAACATAAATGTGTTTGCGCCAAACGATAAAGCGTCTTCGACACTACCTAGATAAAATCTAGGTTTACTCATAGAAACATGAGATCCAATGTAAATCTTTTCCATTAGTATTCCCTACTTTCTTTTTTGTAACGTTCAACTCTTTGACGACGAATGTCTTTTTTAATAATTTCGCGTTTATGTTTTTGCTTTGCTTTAGCAACAGCGAGTTTTTCTTTCTTTTTATAACCAGGTTTAACTTTTTTATTTCGTTTTGCAAGGTTATGAATCTTTCGAATCTCTTTATTCAAGTCTTCATCAAGATGTTTTTTTGTTGGATGTGATTTTTCAATCTCCTTCCCTTCAACAAGTTCGTTACCTTTTAAAACCAAGTAGTTGAATTTAATTCCATCGTTGATAAGGGCAAGAGGCTTCTTTGTTGAGTCGTTGTTATAGAAACTATAACAGTTTCCTTTTTTGTCAAATCGACCAGTACGTCCTGCTCTATGATAATAGAATTCAAGATTGTTCGGTAAGTCTACATTTAAGACATCAGTTACATCTGGAATATCTAGACCTCGTGCAGCCATATCTGAGCAAACAAGAATATAAACATCGTCATTAAGAACTGCTTTCATCGCATTCTTTCTCTCTCTACTAGTAAGATCACCAGTTAGAAGACCTACTTTATATTTTTTACCTCTTAGGTAAGCATATACTGAATTTGCAGTTTCTTTCTTTGATGCAAATATGATTAAGAGATAAGGATTTTTTAATTTAATAAACTTCTCAACACATTCGTTTAGTTCTTCATGCTTAATATCAATTAAGTAATGAGAAACGTTACTGCTCGTCATTACTTCCTCATTTACAATTGGAGTGTTTGGTCCAACATATTTTTCTAATGCATGAGCTAAGTTAACTTCAAGAGTTGCTGAGAATACTAAGTATTGAGGATTTTTAAGTGTTAATGCAAATGTGTCAATTGCATCGAAATATCCTTCAGCAAGCAACATGTCTGCTTCATCAAAAACAATAGTTTTTACATCATTTAGACTTAAAGCATGTTCCTTGACTAAGACATCTGATAAACGTCCAGGTGTTCCAATAATAATATGTGGAGCAATTCCAAGTCCTTTTGTTGAGTTGTTTAATTCTTCTCCTGCTTTCAATAAACGAATTTTTAAAGTTGGGAATTCTTTACAGAAAGGAGTTGCCATATCAAAGATTTGTTGAGCAAGTTCTCTAGTAGGAGCAACAATAATTGCTTGAGTATTTTGATTTTCAAAATCAATCTTTTCAATAATTGGAATCAAAAAGCACAATGTTTTGCCGCTTCCAGTAGAAGATTGAACCATCAAAGTTTCTCCTTTAAGAGCTTTCGGAATGCATCTTAATTGAATAGAAGATGGGTTTACATATTTCTGACGATTCAACGATTGAATCATCTTCTCTGATAAGTTAATTGCTTTAAACGACATTTAAGTTTCACCCGGGTTAATTATACACGAAACTGTGTAAGCGTGTTATTATTATGCTATGCAAATTGAAATTGTTGAACCTAGTGGCTATTGCGCAGGAGTTGCAAGAGCTGTGCAACTTGCAAAACAAACACGAGAGAAATTCCCTAATAATTCTATCGTCGTTTTAGGAATGTTAGTTCACAATCAAGACGCTTTAAAAGAACTAGATCAATTAAACATTAAAACGATGTATAATTCAAAATTATCTCTTTTAGAGATGGTTGATGAAATTCCGAATAATTCGATCGTTATTTTAACTGCTCATGGACACGATAAAAAGGTCGAACAAAAATTAAATGAAAAAGGCTTAAAATTTATCGACGCAACATGCTTTTATGTCACTCAATCTGATGAATTGATTAGAAAAGCTATCAACGAAGGCAGAGATGTATTTTATTTAGGCAAAAAAGGACATCCGGAAGCAGAAGCAGCTCTTTCTATTTCTGAAAAAGTTCATTTAATTTCAAACGATCAAACTTTTGAACAATTACAAAATAATAAAATCCAAACTTCAAAACCTTTATTTGTATCACAAACAACCTTTTCTATAGAAGAAATGGACGCCGCAATTAAAAATTTATCCAAAATTTATAAAGACATTGAAATTGCAAAAGGTGTTTGTAACGCATCATCACTAAGACAAGAAGGCGTTAAGAAAATTAATAGCAATGTCGACATGATTATAGTTGTTGGGGGTCTAAATTCTAACAACACAAAGACAGTTGTTAAAGTAGCTAAAGAAGCTCACCCAAACTGCAAAGTTATACAAGTTGAAAACACTAATGATATTAAAAAAGGTGACCTTGAAGGTCACCAATATATAGCAATCGCCTCTGGAGCATCCACTCCTAACTTCATAGTAGAAGAAGTTGCTAATAAAATTAAATTACTTTGTGATTAATTCAGGTAGATCCTCGTGGTTAACAATAATTGTTTCCAATGATGGATCTATTTCTTTTAAAATTTTTGACATTTGAGGCATGAAGATTCTTTCTACTTCATGTGAAACATCAAGGTAATTGAACTTTGCTGCAATAACATCGCGACGAATATGATGAGGAGTATCACCACTAATATAAATGTCGTATCCTTCAAGCATTGCATTAACGTACTTATATGAACCACCCCCACCAATGATTGCGACTTTTTTAATCATTTTCTTGCCACCAAAAACTAAGTGAGAGTAATCAAGATTTAACTTTTCGGTTGCATATTTTGCGAAATCATGGATTTCCATTGGCACCGCCAATTCTCCACCACGAGCCATAGGGCAAGTTTCTAATTGAACAATATTTTTTAATTCCATTGCTTCAGCTAATGCATCATTCATTCCATCTTTACCAGTATCGAAATTTGTGTGCATCGAATAAACAGGAATTCCTAACTTATCAATTTTCTCAACCAAATTACGTTTGATCTCATCACGTTTTAAAACACGATAACGTGTGCCATAAATGAATGGGTGATGGGTTAAAATCATATCAGGTTTTTTAGCCATTTTTTCAATTTTATCGTAAACGATATCATCAAAATCTAAACATAAAAGAATAGTTTTAACTTCTTCTGGAAGTTTTCCTGTCATTAAACCAACATAGTCTCCATGGGATCTAATTGATTTTGGGAATCTTTTAGCTAAATTTCTTAATAATTTTATTGTGTTCATAGTGTTTCTAACCTCTCAATTTTTGATTGTAAATTTCTAATTCCTTCTGACTTCACAATTTTAGCTTTCATTTGAAAGATAAGTGTTTTGCCAAGTCTATTCAACTCTTGAGTTTTAAATTGATTAAACAAAGGGTCGTTACTGATGTTAACACCAAATTCATATTCGATGTCTTTATACTTTGTATAACCTTTTACAAAAGAAATTATAAAATAGTAAATTCCGTTTTCAAGAACAATTTGCTCTTTTTCAATTCTATAGCCTAGCTTAGTAACAGATCTTCTAACAAGTTCTGCATCTCTATGAGCATCCACAACAATTTGTTCAATTTGGTTTAATTTTTGAACATCCTTAGTGAGAATGTCCATTATCAAGTTGCCACCCATACCAGCGATTACAATAGTATTAATATCATCGCTCATTTCATCTAATCCGTCGCTTAAAGAAATTTGGACATCATAACCTTTTAGGTTATTAACTAAGATATTGTATGGGCCTTCTTTGTTTTCAACCGCTAAAATTGAATCAACTTTTTTGTTATCGATTAAATATTTCTCTAAAAGACCATGATCAGCTCCCACATCAATGACGTGAGCGTGTTCATGAACAAAGTCGCCAATTGTTTTTAATCTTTCACTAATTTTTGCCATAGTATTCCTTTGCTAATTGTTTAAATTTATTCGACACATTGTTCTTAATAATATTAACTCTTTGTCGAGACATTCCATATTGATGAGCAACAACTTCACCACTCATATCGAACAATTCACACTTTAAGAAAATGTCTAAATCTCTTTCTGAAACTGTTTTTCTAAGTTCAGATTCAACTTTCTCAAAAATATACTTTGCGTTATAAGTGCTATTTAAGAAGTCTTCATCACTCTCGCTTGCTAATTTACTATCTATGAAAGTATCTTCGCTTTCAGAATTATAACTACTATCGATTTCTACTAATTCAACTTCTTTTTTAATATTTAAAAGTTCTTCAACTTCTTTCAATGTGAATTCTTTTGTAGAGTCCTTTGACTTGTTTAAGGAATCCAATATTTCGTTAGGGAAAGGGTTTCTCTCTAATTCATCGGATAATTTATCGAAAATAACGCACATTTTGAAATAGTTATTTCTTTTCCTTTCAGGAATTTTAATTAAAAGTTTTTCGTTATGGGCGTATTTCTTAAGTTCAAAACAAAGATTTTGATAAATTACAGTATCGATAGTTGCAAAACCGCTCTTCTCTTCTGGGCAATATCTAATCAAACAACTTTTAATCGCAAAATAAGCTGGGAAAATAAAATCGCTTTTATCCAACTCAGGATACATATTAGAAATTCCAATAATTTTTGGAATATATTTATAAATATAATGCATAAGAACTTTGCAGCCTAAAGTTCCATCTTCAAACAAAGCTTCTAATTCACTTGATAAAGTATTCTCGTCTTCACCTGCTTTTTTAGCATTTGTCTTAATTTTCTTAATTTTTTCGACATGTGAAGAACCGCTTTGCTTATTAACGACTTCCTTAACTTGTTTCAAAAAAGACTGAAATTCTTCTGTTGTTAAATCTTTGGCAAAACTTGCAGCCTTTTTCAAAAGTTCAAATTCGTTAAGTTCTAATGCCATATATAAAATATACAAACTCTTCATCTTATTTGTCAAACCACTATCCCAAGAATGTTGACAAAAGAAAAAGGGTCACTTAGTGACCCAATTATTGACATTATGATTGATAATCTTCTAAGCGTTTTAACTTAGTTGGTTTGCGCAATGTTTTAATTGCTTTAGCTTCAATTTGACGAATTCTTTCACGTGTAACGCCGAATTCTTTACCAACTTCTTCAAGTGTTCTTGGACGACCATCATTCAAGCCATATCTTAAGATAAGAACCTTCATTTCACGTTCAGAGAGAGATTCTCTCATAACATTCATTAATTCTTCCTTAAGCATAATTTTGTTTGAATAATCACTTGGTGATAAAGATTCTTTATCTTCAACGAAGTCTGATAATCTTGAATCATCTTCTTCACCGATTGGTGTCTCCAAAGAGACAGGTTCTTGATTGACACGTTGAATTTCGCGAATCTTTTCTGGAGAAAGTTGAGTGCCTAATTCTTTAAGCTTGTTACTAATTTCTTCAGCTGTAGGTTCTCTACCGTGTTCTTGAACTAAAGCACGTTGTGCTCTTGTAATTTTGTTGATTGTTTCAACCATGTGGACAGGGATACGGATTGTACGAGCTTGATCTGCGATAGCACGTGTGATTGCTTGACGAATCCACCATGTAGCATAAGTTGAAAACTTAAATCCTTTAGTATAATCAAATTTTTCAACAGCTTTGATAAGGCCCATATTACCTTCTTGAATCAAATCTAAGAATGGCATGCCACGACCTGTATAGCGTTTTGCGATTGAAATAACTAATCTAAGGTTGGCGCTAATTAATTGATTTTTAGCATCTTCATCACCTTCGATAATTTTCTTAGCTAATTCAGTTTCTTGTGTAGCGTTTAAAAGAGAGACTCTACCGATTTCTTTAAGATAAATCTTAACTGAGTCGTTAACCTTAACATCACTTGTAGCATACTTGCTCAAATCATTAAGGTCAGAATCAGAAATCATTTCTTCGTTATCGATATATTTGTTTTCATCATCGTCATCATCTTCGTCATCTAAATCGTCGGACATAGAATCGGATTCGCCAGTGAATTCTAAGTCATCAATTCCTTGTTCGTCTTGCTCGGAAATGACTTTGACACCATTATCAACAAAGTATTGTTGTAATTCTTCGATGTCTTTATCTTCTAATTCATATTTAGAGAAGGCATCATCAATTTCGCCTTGTTCAATTTCGTTGCCGTTTTCTTTTGCTCTCTTAACAAGTTCCCTACGGATAGCTTCAGCCATTTTGTCTGATAAAACACATCCAGAATCTTCTTCTTCGAGATCGAGTTCATCGGCATCATTGACCTTGGTTGCTTTCTTAACATCCTTTTTTGAGCCTGTTTTAGCCTTATTAGCGGCCTTTTTAGCTTTTTCTGCCATATTCTATTACCCTTCTTTCTAGCGTTTCTTATCGTCGACGTTTGTATGAGCAATGTAATCATCTAATAAAAGAGCTTGCTCTTTAGCGTCTTTCCCCATGAACGCTTCCTTCATTATGTTCTTGTTTGTGAGTTTCTTTCTTTCAGAATTAATAACCCTAGCGCAATCCTCTAAGTAAGGACCAATATCTTCGATAGGAATATCAATTTCTTCTAGAGAGCTTAACTCGCCTAATAAACTTTTCGCGTCTTGATCGTCTGCTTGTTGAATCGCGGTAATAACTGAAGACGCATCTACTTTCTTTCCGTCCTTTGATAACTGAAGAACATAGTCAGCTATCTTTTTATATACAGGAATCGAGAAGAATCGAATATTCTTTGAATAGTATTCAACTGCTTCCGAATTAGTCACCATTAACTGGAGAATACTTCTTTCAGCAAGTAAGAGACGTTTCATTTCTCTTTTGAATCTACTCATATCTAAGTTTGAGTGTTCGTATGCTGGAAGGCTTTCTTGTTGTCTGTTGTCTGCCAAATTTGATTTTGTATCTTTGATAAACTCTTCAATAGCAGGAACAGAGAATCCGGTGATTTCAGATAATTTATTGACATAGTCAATTCTTTCGTATTTATCTTTAATTTTCGAAATAGATGGAACTATTTTTCTTAAAAATTTAATTTTGTCTTCACGAGTTTCTAACCCTTGATATTTCTTATAGAAATTGATTGCAAATTCGAATGGTTCAACTAATTTCGAAGCGAATTCTTTTAATTTTTCCGCACTCTCCTTATGGAGGATATCATCAGTATCCTTCATTTTTTCGTTTGGATCAGATACAACTCTATAAGGAACACCCGCTTTCTTAAGCATTGGGCCAATTTCCAACATGGCTTTTTGTCCATGAATATCGTTATCTAGACAAAGTCTAACTTCGACATTTAATCTCTTGAGAATGTTTATTTGTTGTTCTGTTAAGGCTTTGCCCATTACAGCAACTACTGGAGCAATACCTGCCGCATCCATTGCTATAACATCCATAAATCCTTCCATTACATAAATGTAACCATCATGTTTAGCAGCTTGTTTAGCGTTGTGCAAATTGTATAAGATAGTACTCTTTTTAAAGAGTTTAGTTTCCCCAGTATTAACATACTTAGGAGCTGTTTCATCTTCGTTAGTTAATTTTCTTGCAGAGAATCCAACAACTTGCCCTGATGAATTTTGAATAGGGAAGATTAATCTTCCGGAGTTAGAATCAGATGTATTTTCGTCTTTAGCTAATGCAATACCAATATCTTGAATATTCTTTAACGAATAACCTTTTTGTTTAAGATACTTAATTGCAAGTTTCCCATCTTTAAAGGCGTAACCAATTCCAAATTTTAAAATTTGGTCTTTAGTTAAACCTCTATTTGTAATGTAGTCTTTGCCTTCTTTTCCATCTGGAGAGTTTAATGCAGCAACATAGAACTTTTGTAAATCTGTAATACAGTTATAAAGTTTTTGTATATCTTCAGGGACTGCTTTAATCGTCTCGTTTTGATGTAGTCTAGGATCATCAAAATTAATGATTTCACAAACTCTTTTTACTGCTTCAGCAAAGCTGACTTTTTCATATTCTTTTACAAATTCGAATACATCCCCACCAGCATTACATGCCCAGCAATGGTACGTTTTCTTTTCTCTATTGATTTGTAAAGATGGATCATGGTCATCGTGAAAAGGACAGACAGCTTGATATCTATTCCCTTTCTTAATTACATGAATAAAAGTTGAAATAACATCAACAATGTCTGCACGAGATTTGATTTCGTTTAATAATTCTTCGTCAAATATCATACTAACAATTTACTAAAAATATACTAATTTTCGTATTTCTCTTCGAGATATGCTCTAAGTTTTTCAATAGGCATGCGTTCTTGTTTCATTGTATCGCGGTCTCTAACTGTAACGCATTTATCGTTTGCAGTATCAAAGTCTACTGTAATACAGTAAGGTGTTCCGATAGCGTCTTGTCTACGATATCTCTTACCAATTGAAGCTGTTTCATCGTAAGTTACTGAAAAATGCTTATTAAGCATTACCAAGACTTCTTTTGCTTGATCGGCAAGTTGTTTGCTCAATGGCAAAACTGCAGCAAGATATGGAGCTAATCTTGGTTTAAAGTGCATTACAATACGTGAGTCGTTTTCTAATTGTTCGACATCATATGCTTCGCATGCAACCATTAAGAAGATTCTTTCTACACCCATAGATGGTTCAATGCAGAATGGAACATACTTTTCATTTGTTTCTGGATCCAAGTATTCTAAAGATTCTTTACTTGCTTCCATATGACGTTTTAAGTCGTAATCTGTTCTATCGGCTACACCGAGAATTTCGCCCCAACCAAATGGGAACTTGTATTCAACGTCTGTTGTAGCCTTAGAATAGAATGCTAATTCTTCAGGTTCGTGGTCTCTATAGCGGAGATTTTCTTGGCTAATATTTAAAGATTCAAGGAACTTTAATGCATAATCTTTCCAATAGGAAAACCATTCTAAATCTGTATTTGGTTTGCAGAAGAATTCCATTTCCATTTGTTCAAATTCACGAACACGGAAAATGAAGTTACCCGGAGTAATTTCGTTTCTAAAGCTCTTACCAATATTACAAATACCAAAAGGTATTTTTCTTCTTGTTGTTCTTTGGACGTTCTTGAAGTTAACAAACATTCCTTGAGCGGTTTCAGGTCTTAGATAAACTAAGCTTTCTGATTCTTCGGTAACGCCAATGTGTGTTCTAAACATTAAATTGAATTGACGAATATCTGTCCAATTTGATTTACCGCAGACAGGGCATTTAACGTTGTTATCTTTGATAAATTTAATCATGTTTTCTGGTTTCATACCATTAACATCAACTTCTGGATGTGTCTTTTCGATTAAATTATCAGCACGTTGACGGCTATGGCATTCTTTACAATCAATTAATGGATCTGAGAATGTTGCAACGTGTCCGGTAGCTTTCCATACGCCTGGATTCATCAAGATTGCTGCGTCAACACCAACATTAGTTGGTGATTCGCGAACGAATTTTTCCCACCAGTATTTTTTAATGTTGTTTTTTAATTCAACACCGAGTGGACCAAAATCCCAGGAGTTACTTAAACCACCATAGATCTCAGAATCTTGATACACGAATCCACTTGTAATCAAGTGATTTACTATTTCATCAAATTTCTTTTCCATTTTTATACCTCTTAAAAATAGTTATTAGGATTATGTGTTTGCGTTTTATTTTTGTCAACGACACAAAATCACTTTTTAAATTTTCGTTAACAGTTTTATTGATTTAAGCTCGGTTTCGGCCACATTAATAGTGAAGGAAGCGAGCTCTTTTAGTAAATTAACACATTCATTTTTCTCAAAAGAAACTTCGCCAATGTGTTCGATATCAACTCTAAAAATATATCTTAATATCTTCATTTTGCGTGGCATGATTTCACCAGAGCCATTTAAACTGTTTAAACAATCGCTGCAGATAAATCCACCATTCTTATAAGAAACATTGACTAATGGGCTTATTTTGCCGCAAATAGAGCATTTGTCGACTTCTATTCCATAGCCGATATATTTTAAAACTTGTGCTAAATAAATTAATGCAGCTGAAAAAGGATCAAAACCTTCTTTTAAAACCTCAGCTATTTTTTCAAAAAGCGGGTAAACTTTAATTGCATCTTCATCGTGAACTAATAAATTAGTTACTTCACTAATAAAATCGATCACTGATAGACCAGTTAAATTTTCTTTTAGTTCGCTGTATGCTTCTATCAAAGTTCCTTGTCTTAAAAAATATCCATCTTTGCCTTTGAATAGACAAAATCTTGATTTAACAAATTGAGAAACTGAAGAAGCGTTTTTAGATTCAAATTTCAAAACTCCCTTAGCTAAAAAAGAACGAAAGCCATCTTTTAAGATGGCATTAATCATTACGTCGTTTTCTCTAAAGGGTGTAACTCGAACTACAAATCCTTCAAATTCAATCATTATTTATAACCCAATTCTTTTAACATTCTTGGATTATTAATCCAATCTTCTTTTACTGAAACAAACAATTCAAGAAATATACGTTTGCCAAAGTAAGTTTCTAATGTTTCTCTTGCCTTTGTTCCAATAAATTTAATTTCTTTACCGCCTTTACCGATAATTATCCCTTTATGGGATTCTCTATCAACAATAATTGTTGCATGGATAAAAACGGCTTCTTTTTTATGCTTTATATCATCGACTCGAACAGCAAGTTCATGAGGGACTTCATCTTTGAGGAATTTTAACAATTTTTCTCTGATGACTTCAGAGACATAAAATGCAGCATCTTTATCAGAAACAACATCCTCAGGATAATACATTGGTCCTTCTTTCATAAAACTTTTAACTCTGTTAAGTAAAGTATCAATATTGAAGTTTTCAATAGCACTCATTTCGATGAGTTCAGCTTTAGGATAAATTTCACCAATTTGATTTTTTAACTCGACAACTTGAGGCAATCTTAATAAATCAATTTTATTGATTACCACAACTAAAGGACAATTCTTTGGAAGTTTTCGTGCAATTTCTAAATCGCTATCGTTAATTTTTCTTGATCCATCAATTACAAGCACCACCGCATCAACTTCTTTAGTTGAGTCAAAAGCGTCTTGGTTCATGATTTTACCAAGGGAATGACGAGCTTTATGGATGCCTGGAGTATCAACAAATACAATTTGGTATTCATCATCTGTATAAATACCTCTAATTGCGTTTCTTGTTGTTTGTGCTTTATCAGTAACAATAGAAATATCTCGCTCTAAAAGAGCGTTGATTATTGTTGATTTACCAGCATTAGCTTTACCTACAATTGCAACAAAGCCTGTGCGCATATTATTTTAATGCGTCTCCAGAGAAAGCAAATGGAAGCAATTCAGCGATTGTTGTTTCTTGAACTGCGCCTTTAAGGTTTGCCATATAAATCTTTGCGTCCATAGGCATGAGTTCAGATATGACTTGTCTGCAAGCTCCGCAAGGTGCACATGGGCCATCTGTATCAGCAGCTAATGCAAGAGCTTCAATTTCATCTTTCTTAACACCATGCATATATGCATTATATAATGCATTTCTTTCACCACACATACAGAGTGGGTAAGCAGAATTTTCAATGTTGGCTCCTAAAAATACTCTGCCATCTTTTGTTAAAACAGCAGCTCCAACTTTGAATTTTGAATATGGAGAGTAAGACAATTGTCTTGCCTCGATTGCTTTTCCAATCAATTCTTTAGAATCCATATTTTTGCCTCCTAATATTTCGTTTTGAATTGCGAACATAACAAGTTCGTCTTCTTTTTCCATATGATTGTATCCAAGCAAGTGAAGTAAACCGTGAACAAATAAGAAACATATTTCTCTATTCAGAGAATTGCCATACATTTTGGCTTGTTCTTCTGCTTTTTCATACGAAATAAGAATTTGTCCCAATGTTGATGGAACACCTGGAATTACTTCTTCAGTTTCATCATCAAAGAAAGCAAAGCTTATAACGTCAGTTGGACGATCAACTTTGCGATACTCTTTATTGATTTTGTGAATAGATTTATTGTCGATTATGCTAACATCAACAATATAATTGTTAACCACGTTTAAATGACTAAAAACTTTCTCTGCTAGGGAGTTAAAGATTTCTTCATATGCATCATATGATGCAGGGCCTTGGTTAATAAAATCTAATTCCATATTGGGAATTGTATTATATCACACCTTTTATAAAGAGCGCTATAAATTAATTGAATCCAAAAATCTTGCTTTAGACATTTCGTAGTTTTTCTTATTTTCCTTGGATGATAAAGCAGAATCCATATTGTCCATTAGAATGTAAAAAATTCCAAAGTGAAAAAGAATAAAATTAACGCTAATTTCTTTCTCAATAATCATAAGCAAAAAACTTAAAATTATTATAATAAATGTATTTATACATTTTCTTACTGAAATTCTTAAGGTGTAATCGCTTGCGTTTTGATTAATGCTCAAAATATCTCTTACCAAATTTGCATTATTATCTTTCACCAATGTTTGTTCCATTTCAGTAATACTTTGCGATTGCATATCGGTTTTATTTGATATGAACACTTTTTCGATCATTGTTAACAACAATATAAATAAAACAGCAAATGCATTATACGGATTGTTCAAAATCAGTATTGTTGTGATGATAAAAATTAATACAAAAGAACTGAAAATTTTTCTCCCAAAAGTGAAATAATTCTGCTTAAACGAAATGAAGTTGTGATAAGCCTCTTTTACACCACTTGTTTTGTTATCAAAAATTTTCGGTATATATTCATTATCAAAGAATATTAATTCTTTGATTAAATACCATTTTTCTACTAATTCACATATAGCAAAAAATGCAAGAAAAATAATAGGTATAAACACATATTCATTATCTTTTACAAAGAAAAATCCAGTTAAAAGAAACGCAATTGCTAAGGCAGAAATTCCATAACCAATTACGCTTTTTCTTACAGGCAAAATCTTATGCTCTTTCTTTTCTAGTTTTACATTTTCGAAAGACTCAACCTCTAATACTTTTCCACTCCATCTTTTTTGAAAACTTTCTTTTTTAATTTTTAATATTCCTCTTCCGGGATCATAGATTTCGATTTTCTTTTTAAAGAATCTTTTAACAAGGACACAATGATTGCAATCTATTAAAGCTAGAAAGGGTGCTTTTGGCTGTTCGTATTGGTCTATGCTATAAGCATAAGCACACAAATTTAGCCCATAACTCTTTCCTATCTCTATTATGTCTTTAAACGTATAAGAATCTTTCTTGTCGGGTTTATCAATATACAAAAAGCTTTTATTCTTATTTAGGATTGCTAGAAGCATTTTTAAGGATGCAAAACCGCAATCAAAGTCATTTCCTTGATAACAAAAATATTTCATAATAGTTCGACCTCCTATGAAACATATTTGCAAAAAATTAAGAAAATTTTCAAAATTAAAAAAAGGGAAGCAATGCTTCCCTGATTTTGACAATGCACTTATTAATAAGCTTTACGTCTGGCCATTTCGCTTTTCATTTTGCGTTTAAGGCCTTTTTTGAGATAGAACTCTCTTTTACGTGTTTCGAGGAGAACGCCAGATTTGTTGACTTGACGTTTAAAACGACGAAGTGCATCATCTAAAGTTTCGTTTTCATGAACTACTGTTTTTGGCATAATTTCATCTCCTTCCTTATATAAACAACTAAAAGTTGTTATTAAGCACCTTTTACGATTTCAACACCGCAGGATGCACCGATACGTGAAGCACCGGCTTTAATCATAGCTTCAGCTTCTGCTCTGCTATGAATACCACCGCTGGCTTTAACACCAACGTTTGGTCCAACTGTCTTTCTCATAAGTTCAACAGCATGTTCTGTTGCACCACCTTTTGAGAATCCAGTTGATGTTTTGACGTAATCTGCACCGGCAGCAACGCATGCTTTGCATGTTCCAACGATTTCTTCGTCGGTCAATAAGCATGTTTCGAGAATTACTTTTAGTAATCTGCCTTCGCAAGCTTCTTTTACGAGTCTAACTTCATTTTCAATGAATTTGTAGTCGTGTTCTTTAGCCATTGAGACATTGAGAACCATATCTACTTCTTCTGCACCGGCTTTAACAGCAAGGTTTGCTTCTGAAGCTTTAGCTTCTGGAAGTGTTGCTCCTAAAGGGAAACCGATAACAGTACAAACCTTTGAATCTGTTCCCTTAAGCATACTAGCTGCTAAAGGAATAAATCCTGGGTTAACGCACACGGATGCAAAATGGAATTCGCGTGCTTCTTCACACAATTTCTTAACTGCTGCTATTGATGCATCAGCTTTAAGTAATGTATGATCAATCATTCTATTAATTTCCATAATTAGTCACCTCGTAGTGATTATATCATAATAGTTTTCTAAAGAGAACTATTCAGCCTTTTCAGCTTTAACTGCTTTCTTTGCAGCTGGCTTTTTTGCTGGAGCTTTCTTTTCTACTGGCTTTGCTTCAACAGTTTTAACTGTTGCTTTCTTTTCCATAACGTTCTTACCATTGTAATAACCACATTTTGGGCAAACGTTGTGAGCCTTGATTGTAGCACCGCAGTTTGGACACTTAACTAATCCTGAAACGGATAATTTGAAGTGTGTACGGCGCATTCTCTTTCTTGTCTTAGATGTTCTTCTAAATGGGACTGCCATATACTTTTCCTCCTAAAATAACATGGTTAATTATAAATTAATTATAAAAACATGCAACTTTTTTTCATACAATGTTTAATAAAATGTAAAATTAATTCGATGTTATTCGACTTTTATTTTTTGAATTTGTCCGACGAATTCGTCAGGTAAATCAGCGTTTAGTTTAATATAATTTGATGTAAATCCTGAAAGGAGACCTGTTGTTTTGTTCCTTGCTTCCAAGATTACTTCAAGTTCTTGGCCAATAAATTTCTTGTAGTATTCTTTTTGAAGCTTATCCGAAAGTTCAAGAAGTCTATGAACTCTAGCGTCCTTAATTTCTGGTTTAACTTGATCTTTCATATCGTAGGCAAGAGTACCTTCACGTGCAGAAAATGGAAATACATGGAGTTCTGCAAAATTTACTTCTTTAATAAAATTAAATGTCTCTTCAAATTCTTCATCAGTTTCTCCTGGGAAACCAACAATTACATCCGTTGTAATAGCAATATCCGGGCGAACCTCTCTAATGCGAGATACTTTTTTAATGAAATCATCAACATTGTATTTTCTATGCATTCTTTGCAAAACTGTTTTAGATCCGCTTTGTAAAGGCATATGTAAATGATCTGCAATATTTGGATATTTCATTAACAAAGAAATAAATTTGTCATCAATTTCACTTTCTTCAATTGAAGATATACGCAATCTATAAAGATCAGGAATATTTAAAATTTCCTCAACCAAATCTGAAAAAGTCACATCTTTCAAATCCATTCCATAGTGGGCTGTGTGAATACCGGTAAGAACGAATTCTTTAAAGCCTTTTGAGACCAAATAAGTGATTTCTCGGATAATCTCATCTTTATTTCTTGAGCGAGCTTGTCCACGTGTGTAAGGAATTGTGCAATACGAACAGAAGTTATTACAACCATCTTGAACTTTAATGTAAGCACGAGTTGATTCCGGAATAGCAAAATATCCAAAATGTTCATATGTTAAATGACGTGTATCGCTGTCGATTTTTACGATAGGTTTTTTATCTTTAATGTATTGTTTGACATAGTCAAGCAATTTATTACGTCCACTAGTACCAACAACTATTGCTGCACCACAATTATCAATTATGTATTGCGCATTTTTTTGAGAATAACATCCCATAACTGCAACAATAACACCTTCTTTTTTCTTTGCAGCTTGTCTAATATGTTGACGTGATTTTTGATCTGCAACAGCTGTAACTGAACAAGTATTTATAATCACAATATCAGGGTCTTTTTTATTTTCAATAAAACCATCCTTGAGAAACATCTCACGGACGGCGTTACTTTCATATGAATTGACTTTACATCCTAGTGTAATAATTTTAAATGTCATTTTGCTTTTCTCATTAATGTTCTTTTCCACTTATATTCAGCGTGTTTTATTTTGTACATTGCACGTTCAGAAATAAGATTTTTATCTAACATGACTTTGCACATACCGTCTTTGTCGTTTTGAAGGTACTTTTCAACAACAGGTTTGATTCGTTCGATCATGTGTTCGTTTTTAGGATTTTTCAAATACTTATCGAATAAAGCGATTTTTGCATCTAAACGACCTTGATCATTGATTACATAAATAGTGTGAAAATCAAAATGATAAACAACCATTACTTTTTCATCTCTATAAATTGTTATAAGTTTTGTAAACAAAGAATCGTACAAATCAAAGTTATAAACTTCAAAAAGGTCAATACATGCGCTTTTATAGCCGTTTATTAATTTGTTGTATGGTTCTTTCATCAATTTTCCGTATTGTCCGAAATAGAAGGAGTTAATGGCACGAGAAAAAATAGGAACATATATTCTATTTTGGCCTTCACCAATGTATGGCATACCAGCAGTTTGTTCTTTAACAAAATCTGGAACCTCTTCAGTTTTTAGTTCACTCTTTTTGTAAGCGTAGACAATAACTTCGTCCAAGGTCTTTTTATTACGTAAAGCTTGAATGACAATATTTGCTCTAATAACATCAAATTCATCTTTTGGAGTTAATAAACTTTTATATATTTCAATTCCATTGAAAAGATGACGATTAGCAACGAAAAATAAGTAGTCTTCGGTTTTGCGATAGTCTACTGTTTTTTGATATTTTGCTAACGATGGAAATAAGTTCATTTTATTTTCTCTCAATGTATGAAGCGATAACGCTTAAAGCATATAACGAGGCGGTTTCACCTCTTAAAATTCTGTTTCCTAAACTAACTTTTGCAAATCCAAAGTTTTCTGCAATTTCTACTTCGCGTTTAGAAAAACCACCTTCTGGACCAATTAAAACAGCAATCTTTTGACCTGGTTGGCTCTTTTTTAGCTCATTCCAGAAGCTTTTTGTATTACCGGCAACATCTTCATAGGCAATCATCTTTACGTCAGCTTTAATCTGGTTCAAATCACATAAAGTGATAAAACGATATAAATCTGGGATTCTAGTTCTGTGTGATTGTTCTGCTGCCTCTTTTAAAATACGTCTGTATCTTTCAAGTTTCTTGGCCGAATTATAATCATCTGTTCGAACAATAGTTCTTTCGGTTGAAACTAAAACGATTTCCGAAACGCCAAGCTCTGTAGCCTTTTGAAGCATAAAATCAAATTTATCGCCTTTTAATAAAGCAGCAATCAAAATAACATCTGTATCTAATTCACGCTTTTCATGAATTGGGCGAATCATTTCAATTTCAAGAGGCTTAATATTTTTAATATTACATAAAAATGCGATGCCATCACTAACGACCTCAATTTGATCGCATGGTCTCATTCTCATAACCTTTGTAACGTGATATTGATCTTCATCGGTTAAGAGAACTTGTTTTCCTATAATAGAACCAAAGTAACGTTGCATTATTGTAAAAATTCTCCATTTGCATCTTTATCAGTTGTTCGTCTTAAAATCATAATTCCTGAAACAATCATTGCAATTTCCATTAAAAAGTAAGGAATTAAGAAAGCTAAAACGTTAGGAATTGCATTTGTGAAAAATAATATGCAACCAACACCGCCAACTAAAGCCAAAAAGATGCCTAACAAAATCAAGCCTAAATATTTGCGTCCGATATAAAAAGCATGAGCTCCAAACACTCCAAGTGTCATACATAAAACTGCAGTAGTCACTCTGCTTTTATGTTTTACAGGAGCAAGCTCCTGTTTAATTGGTTCAAAAGCTCTCGTATAATCCTCGGTAATATCTTCTACACCTTCTAAAGGTTTAGTTTTACCGCAGAACGGACAGATATCTTTATCTAGAATTCTGGAGATTGGCTCTCCGCAATATTTACATTTAGGCATATATACTATTATAGTATCTCATTCCAAATACTAAAAATGTATTTCAAAATCTACAAGTCCATCGTAGAAATCTTTTTCGTGAGATACGATAATTACTCCTCCTTTAAATCTCTCAATTGCAGCAAATAAAGCATCTTTTGCTTTTTGGTCTAAGTGGTTAGTTGGTTCATCCAAAATAAGGAAGTTTGACTTTTTTAAAGTCATCATTGCAAATCTGGCCTTAGTAACTTCTCCACCACTAAGTTCTTTCATTTTTCTAATCGCTAATTCTTTTCTAAGTCCACACGAACCTAAAAGAGTGCGGATTTGAGTATTGTCTAATTCAGGATATTTTTGTTGAATAAATTCAAATGGCGAAAGAGATAAATTCAATTCCTCTTCTTGGTTGTAGTAATTAACTACTGTTCCATCTAACCATTTAAATTCACCTTCAAGTTTGTCTAATTTTCCTAAAATTGTTTTTAAGAAAGTTGTTTTTCCAACACCGTTTTTTCCTAAAATAGCAATCTTCTGGCCTTTTAATAATTCAAAACTAATTGGATCAAGTAATGGTTTACCATTATAACCTATGACTAACTCATCGACTTTTAAAACTTCTTTACCAACATCTTTCGTGAAAGGGAAGTCAAATCTAACAATTCCTTCTTCTTTTCCCGGAGCATCCATAACTTCAAGATGAGCCAATCTAGCTCTCCTAGACTTTGCGGCTCTAGATGAGGTTGCTCTAACAATGTGGCGAGCAATGAAATCCTCTTCGTTTTTAATATAACGTTGTTGAGCGTTATATCGTTTTTCATACATTTCTTTATCTAAGGCGTGTTGTTCTAAAAAGTAATCAAAAGTTCCACGATATCTAACAATTGTTTTATTTTCTAGAGAAAATATAACATTGCATATTTTTCTTAAGAATTCTTGATCGTGGCTTACAACTAAAAATGCCTTTGGATAACTATTTAAATAATTGGCAAGCCATTCGACTTGAATAGCGTCCAAAAAGTTTGTTGGTTCGTCCATGATTAAGACATCTTTCTTTTCCAAAAGCATTCTAATTAAGTAAGCTTTCTCTCTTTGACCACTAGAAAGTTTGCTTAAAGGGAATTCAAGTCTGTCTTCAGGGAATCCAAGACCAGCGACAAGTTTAGCTATATCTTCTTTTAGTGAATAAAATCCGTCTGCAACAAGTTCATCTTGTAAACGTTGAGCTTTATCAAGATATACTTCAAAATTGTCAGGGTCTAATGCGGATTTTTCATAAAGCTCTTCCATTGTTTTTTCTTTTAGAAAAAGTGATGCAAAAACATTATTTAAATAATCGATTGTAATTATGTCTTGATCGACTTTTAAATTTTGATCCAAGTAGCTGAAAGTAACATGAGGTGTCCAAATAACTTGTCCTTTATCAGGAGAAATCTTTTTGGCAATCATGTTTAAGATAGTGGTTTTACCACTACCATTTACTCCAACTAAAGCGCAATGTTCTCCATCATTAATCTTTAGATTGATGGAATTGTATAGTTCTTTATCAGCGTAATTAAATTCGACATCCTTTAATTCAATCAAAGCCATGTGTATATATTAGCAAATAAGTGTTTTAAATAAAACAAAAGGGATGTAATATTGCAACATCCCTATTGGATTAACGTTTAAATGCTTTTTTGAATTTTGCGAAGAAGTTGTCTTCTTTATCTTCTGCTTTTTGAAGTTGTTCGAACAATTCTTTTTGCTTTTTATTAAGTTTTGTTGGAGTCTTAATAATCATATGCAAGTATTGATCGCCCGGGGTGCCCTTACGTAAGTCTTTAATACCTCTACCTCTAAGTCTAAGTATTTGATTTGGTTGGGTGCCTGCTGGAATCTCAACTTCTACGTCTCCGTATACTGTTGGAACTTCAATTGTAATTCCTAGAGCAGCATCAATGAAACTTAATGGTACATCAAGATGAATATCGTTTCCATCACGCTTGAAGAACTCATGTGGTTTTAAGACTATCTCTAAATAAAGATCTCCGTATTCGCCACCATTAATTCCACGTTCGCCTTTACCTTGAACTCTGATTTGTTGACCAGCATTGATACCTGCAGGAATATTAACTTCCATATCGCGTTTGATATGTTTATATCCTTTACCGCCACAATCTGGACATTTATCAGAAATAATCTTACCTGTGCCACCACAATCTGGACATGGTGCTTCGCCTTCCATTACGCCAAACAAGGTTCTTTGTTGGGTTCTGATGTATCCACGACCGCCACATTTAGGACAGGTTTTAATATCGTTTGGAGTTTTTGCACCGGTTCCATTACATTTAGGACATTTTTCATCATAACTAACTGGTACAGTAACTTTTCTGCCGTTAATGGCATCCATAAAATCAACTCTGATACGTTGTAAAACGTCATTTCCTCTTTGAGGACCATGTGCTCTACCACGTCTAGAACTTCCTCCTCCAAAGAATGAAGAGAAAATATCGCCTAAGTCAACACCACCGAAACCTTGTGAAGAAAATCCTCCACCAGCAAATGGGTTGCCTTGTCCGCCAGTTGAAGAGCCTTGTTCAAAGGCTGCCATGCCAAATTGATCGTACATCTTACGTTTTTCATCATCATAGAGAATGTCATAAGCTTCTTGTACTTCTTTAAATTTTTCAGCAGCACCAGCTTCTTTATTTAAATCAGGGTGATATTTCTTAGCAAGTTTACGATAAGCACTTTTAATTTCGTCTTTAGAAGCGCTCTTAGTAACACCAAGAACTTCATAGAAATCTCTTTTTGCCATGATTTTATGTCCTTTCTAAACGAGCAAAGCGAAGGACCTTTCGGCCCATCGCTTGCTTAGTATCTAATCAAAGATTAGTTTTTGTCAGTTGATTTTGCGTCTACAACATCATCTGCTGTTTGTTGGCCTTCTTGAGTACCACCATCAGTTGGGTTTTGTGGGCCATTGCCTGTCGGGGTGCTTGCCATTGCTGCAGCAGCCTGTTCTAATTCGCCAATACGTTTCTTAAGTGTTTCGATATCGTTGTTATCTAAAGCTGTCTTAAGTTCATCACGTAATTTTTGTGTTTGTTCTTTTTGTGTAGCATCAATTGAATCGCCTTTTTCTTGTAAAGCTTGATCAATGCTATTGATGTATTGTTCTGCTTTATTCTTGAGTTCGATTTCTTCTTTACGCTTTGCGTCAGCTTCAGCATTTGCTTCTGCTTCGCGAACCATACGATCGATTTCTTCTTTACTTAAACCGTTTGAACCAGAGATTGTAATTTCTTGTTCTTTGTTGGTGTCTAAGTCTTTTGCAGTAACTTTAACGATACCGTTAACATCGATGTTGAATGTAACTTCAATTCTTGGTTCACCACGTCTTGCTGGTTTGATACCTGTAAGTTGGAAGTGACCTAAGAGTTTGTTGTCAGCAGCCATTGGACGTTCGCCTTGGTAGACCATAATGTCAACGGCTGGTTGATTGTCAGCAGCTGTTGAGAAGATTTGGCTCTTAGTTGTTGGAATTGTTGTATTTCTTTCAATAAGTGGTGTCATAACTCCACCTAATGTTTCAATGCCAAGTGTTAATGGAGTGACATCGAGAAGAACGACATCTTTGATGTCTCCTGAGACAACACCACCTTGAATTGCAGCACCGATTGAGACCGCTTCATCTGGGTTGACAGAGAGGTTTGGTGTTTTGCCTGTTAATCTCTTAACTAATTCTTGAACTGCTGGCATACGAATTGAGCCACCAATTAAGAGAACTTGATCAAGTTCAGAAGCAGACATCTTAGCATCAGCTAATGCACGTCTAACTGGTTCTTCTGTTCTTGCTAAGAGATGTTTTGTCATATCTTGGAATTTAGCTCTTGAGAGTTTTGTTTCGAAGTTGACTGGTCCATTTGCAGACATTGCAATGAATGGAAGTGAGATTGTTGTTTCAAGTGAACTTGAAAGTTCAATCTTAGCTTTTTCAGCAGCGTCTAAGAAACGTTGTTTTGCCATATTGTCATTAACATCGATACCGTGTTGAATCTTAATTTGTGCTTGGATCCAATCTGCAACAACTTTATCCCAATCATCGCCACCAAGTTTGTTATCACCTGCAGTTGAGACGACTTCGAATGTACCATCGCCGATATCAAGAATAGAGACATCGAATGTACCACCACCAAGATCGTAAACTAAGATCTTTTCGGATTTTTCTTTATCAAGACCATAGGCTAATGCAGCAGCTGTTGGTTCGTTAATAATACGAACAACATCAAGACCTGCGATTTGACCTGCGTCTTTAGTTGCTTGTCTTTGAGCATCATTGAAGTAAGCTGGGACTGTAATGACTGCTTTAGCAATCTTTTGTCCTAAGTTTTCTTCTGCGTATTTCTTCATGTATGCAAGGACTTTAGCTGAAATTTCTTGTGGAGTAAAATCCTTACTTAAACATTTAATGTTTACTTTTTCAGCTGAACCCATTTTACGTTTGATTGAGCTGACTGTATCTGGGTTAGTAACTGCTTGACGTTTTGCAGCGTTACCAACGATTTCTTCACCACCGTTTTTGAAGGCAACTACAGATGGAGTAGTCATTGTTCCTTCTGGGTTTGGAATAACCTTTGGTGTACCGTCTGCTTGTAAATATGAGACGACTGAGTTTGTGGTACCAAGATCGATACCTAAGATAATTTCTTTTGCCATTTATAATTTCCTCCTGGAATTAAGCGTCCGCTTTAGGACTATCTGAATTTTCTTGTTTGTTTTCGTCTTTTTGCTCTTTCTTAATGGAGACGACAACCATTGATGGTCTTATCAAGTGTTCGTGTAACTTATAACCACAAGTTACTACTTTAAGAACCTTATTAGGTTCGCCATCGGTTTCTTGAGTTTCCATAGCTTGCATGAATTGAGGATCGAATTCATCACCAACTTTAGGTGCTAATTCTTTGACTCCTTCATTCTCAAGTACACTCACGAGATTCCTATATATGAATTCAAATCCAATTAAGAAGTTCTTCATTTCTTCTGAACTTGGCGGATTTTGTAGAGCCATATGGAATCCGTCTAGAATTGGAAGCATATCTGCAACAAATCCTTCTGCACGATACTTAATTGCGTTTTTGTGATCTGCTTCGATTTGCTTACGAAGATTTTGCATATCGGCATATGCACGATAATATTCATTTTTCCAATGTTCGACATCTGCAGCTAACTTTTCAATTTTTTCTTCAGCTGTCACGTCTTTCTTTTCTTTCTTCTCTTTCATCTGCTTCCTTTCTGTTGTCGCCTTCATAGAAGGAATCTAATTGTTTTATTAGATATTCAAGCGAAGACACAACTTTGTCATAATCCATTCTCTTAGGGCCAACAACTGCAATTGAACGTTCTTGCTTACCAGGCATTTTAATTTTTGCTTGGACGATTGATACGTCCTCATCGCCTGTTGATTCACCGCCAATATGAATTGACACGTTTCCTTCTATTCCATCAGCTTGTTCATTTTCTCTAAATGCTTCTGGTTTATTAAGAAGTTCAAGGATTTTACGCATCTTTGCGGCATCGTTTGCAAATTCTGGTTGATCTAAGAGTTCTTCTTTGCCGAATGCTGATAAGCGGTCTTTAGCGAATCCGAGGAATGCTTCAAGCATTGCTTTGTAGATTACATCGTGATTTACTACATAATCACCTAACACTGGTCTTATCGCTTCCATCTTTGGAACTAATTCTGATATTGCAGTTCCTTTTAATCTATCATTGAGAAGCTTTACACAGTTTTCTACATCTTCAAGTTTTGTCTTTTCGTCAATTACGAATGTTTTATTCTCGACATATCCTTGGTCTGTTACGAATACGCATGTTGCGCTCTTATCAGATATTGGAACCAATTGAACTGAGATGAGATGTTCATTATTAGCCCCTGGTCCGAGAACAATACTTGCTAAGTTGGTCATTTGAGATAAAATCTCACAACTTTGTTTTATGACATCTTGAATGGACTTTACTTTTTGATCAAGAACACTTTGCATTTGGTATTTAAATTGTTCATCAATGCTTTTATCTCTAAGGTGTTCAACGTAATATCTATAACCTTTACTAGAAGGAACACGTCCGCCTGATGTATGTAACTTTTCTAAATATCCATCAACTTCTAGAGCATTCATTTCAGCTCTGATGGTTGCAGGAGAACAATCAAGCTTATATTCTTCAAGCAATGTCTTAGAACCAACTGGTTGAGCATATTTAATAAAATGTTCGACGCAGAGTTTTAGAACCTTTTCTCTTCTGTTCATTTATGGCTCCTTTCTGGCACTCAATCTCTTGGAGTGCTAACACTATTATAAGTCATGAGTTGGCACTGTCAACACGAAAGTGCTAATTTTTTCAAAAATAAAGAAAAAACCACTTTAGTGGTTAATTCAACTTGCAAATAAGTAATTAATTAAAAAATCCCACAATAGTCATATTTCCAATTGAGATTCTTCCTTTATTTCTATCGTTCAAACCTACAACCTGATAAAATTGGGCAACAAACCTAAATTCTTTTGTTCTTTCCTCAAAATTTATCCACAGATGGTCTTGATTTTTCCTATCGGTGGAAAGACTTATATCATTTAACAAATCAACTGCTGTAACCCATTCGTCTGAATATAGTTTTTTGTACTGAATCGCTGCAAAAGCTTTATTTGGAGCATTAAATCTTTCATCATCGCTCCAAAAAGAAATGTCTAATTCAATAGATTCAACAACACTTTCAAATTTATAATCAAGCCAAGCGCAATTATATCCTTGTTTTCTAGCGGATAAATTTATGCATTCGTTTTCAATAAAACCACATCTATAGCGACTTGTTTGACAAGAAAAACGGTATTTATTAATAGTTTTGTTTTCTTCTGCGCTGCAATAACTACTTGAAAATCCATATTCACTAGGGCTAATATCATATGACTTTTTATAAAAATCAGGATTTAAAGAAAAAGATGTCGCACCACCAACAAGTAATCCAGGATTGATTAAAACTTCATTATATTTTTCTTCCCAACCATAATTAACGTAATAATATGTTTGAAAATTTATATTTCTATACCCATAGCAGACAACTGCGTGCGCAATAGGAATAAGTCCACCGCTTTTTAAATCTGGTAATGCGCCAAACAAAATTATTGGTTCGCCCTTATTGATAGTATCTTTTATAGGAAAAGAAAGAACGCACCAATCAGCTGCACCACAAATTTGAAATTCGTCACAATATTTGTTTAAGGCATCACTAATAGACCAAGGATAGGATTCTCCTTCGTTATTATTGTAAGACATAAGTTTATATTCAAGTCTTCTATCGACTTTTATTCCGTTGTAAAGTTGGCCATCTTTTTCGTAATAATCATCTTTAACTGTACCTTTATACATTGTTTTATTCCAATAATTCAACACCATGGACGCAGCTACATATCCACATGCGCCAGTATTGTTATCTTCGTGTCTTTCTTGCGTAATTATTTCGAAATTATCAATTAGCATTCCGTTGTCAATTTCTTGAGCCCCCTTAATATTGACATGAGAATCATTTAAGTTTGTATTATCGTTATCAACTTCCCTTATATTTTTCAGTTGATTGCTAAAATCATTTTGTAATGCGGTTATTTCTGAAATATCGAAGCGAATAGATTCGTCAAGATATGAGATAAAAACATTGTTTTCTTTAAAGTAATAGTTCATAGGCCCGAAATAGTAGTTGTCTTTAACGCCATTGAACAAATAAGGGCATTCGGCCTTGAAAACGGTTTCTAAAGGCTGCTCCCTAATAGCATCAAAAATCATAAACCCTTTCGTTTCATTTAACTGAACAATAAAAACGTTTCCTTTTAAATCTTTTAATGTATACTGGTCAGTTTTAGCATCATCAAATCCTTATGATTTGCTTACTGCAATGCAATGTTCAGAAGCATTTTGAAAATTCACTAAAGATTGAATATTGCTCCCACTCAAAGAACTCGCGGCTACTAATGTCGCTAATAAATCAACTATCATATTATTTTTTTAATTGTTGCAAAATTTTTTGTACAAATGATCAATTTCAGAAGGGACAAAGTGAACATCACCATTATCTAATAGAACTTTTGATTCATAAACTCCGTATGAATAAAAGCTTAATTTATTAGAAAAAATTTCCCCTGAATATTCATAATAAAAAGTTACTAAAATTCTAGTACGAAAATCAGAAATATCTAAATAAGATTCTGGGTCTTTTTTAATAGCAAATTCTTTTATATAAAATATTAAAGAATTTATGCTTTCTTCATCCTGAATAGTAAGATAACCAGTTTCGTTTTCGTCTTTCCACCCTTTTTTATTATGCGTATAATCAACGCTCGCTTTTAAAACATCAAAATTTTCAAACGCCAATTCAATGTGAGGCCACCCTCTTGTATCAATACCTCCACAACTAGACGTTAAACAAACAAGAGATAAAAGAAATAATCTTTTATAAATTTTCAATAATCTATTCCTTTCTTCCCCTTTATTTTATTCTAAACATATCATTCTTTTTTTACAACACCATTTTTCTATTTATTATTAAAACAATAACGTTTCAAAATATCTACAACTTCAAATTCTAAATCTTCATATTTTTTAATAAATTAAATTACACGATTTCTCCAGTCAGAAACGACTGTATTTGTAAGGCGATCAAACACTGTTTTTTCGGTGTGGACTGCCAATGTGTAAATAGCGGAAATGCCTATTAATATGATGCAACCTTCTGTTGCTGCTCTGGCCAAACAAACACTGAATGATAAACGTGAAATGTCTGTGTGAACAACTCTAAGACCAAAGATTAATCTTCCTAAAGTACGTCCGTTAGATGCAAAAAGCCAGATTGAGTAGATAAAAGTAAATACAAACCAAGTAGCAAAAAGCATACCTAAAACCACAAAGATTACTGGAATTTGGTTAAGTTCAGAAAAACGAGCATATGCAAAAATTAATGCAACAACAGGAATTGCATATGCTAAAAGCATATCTATAATGTATGCCCAGATTCTTTTACCAAATGTAGCTATATTCATAAAAGTTTAAGTAATATGCGATCCATGGTTATTAACCCTTCGTCGCTAAGCATTATTCTATCATTATTTATTAAAATAAGTCGATTATTTATTAGTTCAGCCAACTTGTCTTTAAACATTGATTCAAATTCTTCCCCGAATCTATTTTTAAATGTTTTCTTATCAAAGCCTTGCTCAAGTCTAAGATTGCAAAGTAAAAAATCTTCCAATTCGGTCTTCTTAGAAATCGTTTCTTTTGTGTCTATAAAGGCTTTTGAGAGGTATTTATCCAAATTCTTAGTATTTGTATATCTAACTCCATTAACGTAGCCAGAAGCGCCTAATCCAATTCCGTAATATTCTTCATCACGCCAATAAGTTAAATTATGTTTGGAGTAATTTCCGTTTCTTGCGAAGTTGCTTACTTCGTAACGTTCGTATCCATTCGCTCTTAAAGTTCTTAAAATTTCGTCATAATAAATTCTAGAATCATCTTCATTTTGTTCACTTATTTTATCGTTAAAGAACCTTGTTCCTTCTGAAACTATAAGCGAATATATCGAAATGTGTTCAGTGTTAAGCTTCAAAATATTTTCTAAATCAATTTTAAGGTCGTTTAAGGTTTGATGAGGAAATCCATAAATGAGATCAATATTGATATTAGAAAAGCCTTCTTGCTTTGCAAGTTCCACCACTTTTACAGCATCTTCAAAAGTATGCTTCCTTCCAATTGCTAAAAGCATTTTGTTATTTGTTGACTCAATTCCAATGCTTAAACGATTGACGCCATAAGCTTTCATCAATCTAAGTTTTTCAACTGTTAGATTTTCTACATTTGCTTCAACTGTAAATTCACATGCATCAGATTTATACTGCGATATTTTCCTAAGCAAATTTTCAAGTTCTTCAATACTTAATGAAGTCGGGGTTCCACCGCCAACATAGATTGTATCAACTATGTTGATATGATACGAATCTAATTCACAAAAAAGAGCCTCAAAATAAGGCTCTGAAAATTTTTTATTATAGAAAAGTTTTGTGAAGTCACAATAGTGACAAATATGAGTACAAAAAGGTATATGGATGTATAAAGAATTAATTTTCTTTTGCATCGTCGTTTTTGACTTCTTCAATAGTGCCTTCTTCTTTTTTCTCTTCAAGTTCATCAACAGGCACTAAAATACGATCAAGCTCTTGTTGAACTGCTTGTTCTTCTGTGATTTCTTCGTCTTTCTTGATTTGAAGAGACGAAAAACGTCTCTTAACTAAAATAACAATTAAAACAAGTGCTCCAAAGAATCCTGTGACTCCAAGGACAATCCATAATGGTAATAATTGATCTGCAGCGAATATCATAAGTGTCTCGTATTATCTAGTTGTATCCCGGCTGAACTAGACAAACCTTTCTTTCTCCGG
>CALEHV010000020.1 GCA_937876465.1 uncultured Bacillota bacterium
ATTTTTTTGCAATTCATCTCACCACTTAGTAAACTTGAAGTGGGAGTCTTCTTGCTGAGTTAGATAAATTTTTTTATTACGCTTCTTTTTCATCTACAACTTCACCTTGATTCTTATTTACTAATTTGAATTGTTCACGTTCAATCTTATAAATAATTTGAAGGTTTGTGTAATAGATATTTCTCATTTGATGAAATCTTTCTTTTTCTTCACGTTTTGAAGTGTGTTCATAGTAAGCGTTGAATATGCTTTCTAATCTAAAGAACGATTCATATAAGTTAAGTAAGACTACATGGAAGAAATAAGAATTCTTTGAATAAATTAGCATTGGAGAGCTGTGTGCAATCTCACTTGCCATTTCATAGACTTTTGAATAACGTGCTAATCCAGCAAGTTTTTCAACACCGTCTCTGAAGTTAAATTTGAATTGAGAATCTGCATTGTAGTTTGGAATAACAGATAGCCATCCATATTCAATATATTTCTTCATATCTTTGCTCTTAAGGTTGAGTGCCTTAATTTCATCTTTAATTTGAACAAAGATTTTATCTACCTTTTCTTTATCTTGAATTACTCCACGAAACGCCATGGTGTATTCGATATGTTTAATATAAGCTTCGTGAATTACTCTTCCGTATTTAACAAGTAAACCTGCAACGCATTCAGTTTCGTGTAATGTTCTCCATTGAGAGAAGGCTTCAGTTTCATAACCTTCTTGCATCAATTGAATGATGCCTTTACACATAGAGAATCCTTTATATAAAACATCAAGAATTAATGTCTCATTAGGATTCTTTTTAGCAGATTTTGATAAAACATTTAAACAAAAGTTTAAATAAGTTTCCAATGTTGAAATTGGAGGAGCATATTTTGAAATAGCAGAATCATTTTTATAATTAAGATGTTCGTTTGTGAAATATTTATCTAACGCAAGCGAAACTATTCTACTTTCAAGTTCCTCGTTTTCTTCATATTTGTCTGCTGGAGTAGTTGCTCTAATGTAGCTATATTCATGAACAATATAAAGAATTAAAACAACTGGGTTAACAGGAACCACAGTTCCAAAAACATTTTGATTAACTAGTTCATCCGCATTCTCAGATGCAAAAGTATAACAAGAATAAATAAAATCCTTATTATATCTATAATCTAAATGCAGATTTCTATATACTTCGTTGAACTGTGCTTTACTTAACATTTTTATTTTCTATTAGGTTTGAACATCATTGCTGCTTGAACAGCCTTCTTCCAACCTTCGCATTTAATAATAGCACTTTTTTGATCCATATTAGGTAAATATGTTTTCTTAAATTCGTGGCATTTAGAAATTTCGTTCTTATCAGACCAGAATCCTGTTTGAATTCCAGCAATGTATGCAGCACCTAACCCTGTTGTTTCTAAACATGCAGGTGTTGATACAGGAATTCCTAAAATATCTGATTGGAATTGAATTAAAACATTATTAGCAGTTGCGCCTCCATCAACTTGTAAAGAAGAGATTTTAACACCACTATCTTTTTCCATGACGTCAAAGACGTCTTTTGATTGAAAAGCAATTGCTTCTAATGTTGCGCGTATAACGTGATTAATAGTTGTAGCGCGTGTCATTCCAAAAATTGTTCCTCTTACTTCATCATCCCAATATGGGGTTCCAAGTCCTACAAATGCAGGAACAACATAAACACCTCCACTACTTTCAACTTTTAACGCTTTTTCTTCGCTTTCTGAAGATGATTTAATAACTTTTAAACCATCTCTTAACCATTGAACACATGCTCCACCCATAAAAACTGAGCCTTCAAGAGCATATTTAGTTTTTCCTTTAATTTTCCATGCAATTGTAGTCAATAAACCATTTTCGGAAAGTACAGGTTTTTCGCCTGTATTCATAAGCATAAAGCAACCTGTTCCGTATGTATTTTTTGATTGTCCTGCCTCAAAGCAATTATGGCCAAAAAGTGATGCTTGTTGATCACCTGCAGCACCACAAATATGAACATCACTTCCAGTATTGGCTACTTCGCCAAAATCATAAGCACATTCCACTACTTTTGGTAACATGCAATGAGGAATATTGAATATATTCAATAATTCGTCATCCCAATCCATTGTAAAGATATTAAAAAGTAAAGTTCTTGATGCATTTGTCACATCTGTTAAATGTGACTTACCGCCAGTCATTTTATAAATTAGCCAAGTATCTACTGTTCCAAATAAAAGTTCACCATTTTCGGCACGTTTTTGTCCACTTGGAATATGGTCTAAAATGTATCTAATTTTTGAAGCAGAAAAATAGGGATTAATTAGCAAACCAGTTCTCTTATGAATGAAGTCTTTTTTGTCTGCCAAAGCTTCACAAATATCTACAGTTTGACGAGATTGCCAAACGATTGCATTATGTACAGGCATTCCTGTTTGTTTATCCCATACAATTGTGGTTTCTCTTTGGTTTGTAATACCAACTGAATCAATTTGATTCCAACCGATATTAGCTTTAACCATTAAACTAGTAACGCAAGAAACAACGCTAATATAAATCTCATTAGCGTCGCATTCAACATAACCCTCTTTTGGGTATAAACAGTTAACCTCTTCTTGAGCCATTGCAACTTTGTGTCCAAAGTGATCAAAAAGAATTGCTCTCGATGAGGTTGTACCTTGATCGATAGATAGAATGTATTTTTCCATAATAAAAATCCTTAATTTATATTATAAAGAAATTCATACACGAATAAAATAAAGTCACGATAATATCGACACATTTTAATTAATTTACAAATTAATGTTCAAAAAGATTTACAATTAAAATGTATTCTAATCTTTGAAGATTAAGAGGTTAAGCATGAAAACAAAGAAAAACAAAAGTTTAAGAATCGCATTTTTAAGTGTTTTTACATTAACTGGAATTGTTGCTGCGGGTGTCGCTATTGAATGCGCTCAACCTTCACCAATTCAAGTTAAGGCAAACATCCCTAGCGGTTTGTATGATGACTGTGAAGAAGCAGTAAAAGCATCATCATTTAATAGTAATACTCTTTATACTGCATTAAAAACTGCTGCTGCATCAGGATTTACTTCTGGATCATATAACGACCTTTGGAATAAGTATAAATCCACCGACATTAGAAGTGATGGCAAAATCAAAGACTGGTATTCTGATGACACAAATTTCACCCCAGGTAGTGGCCAATGTGGTACCTATTCATCTATAGGGGATTGCTATAATCGTGAACACTCTATTCCAAAATCTTGGTGGGGTGGTAGTGAATCTAACCAAGGTGCAGATGTTATTATTGTTGTCCCAACTGATGGAAAAATTAATGGTATGCGAAGCAACTATCCATTTGGTGAAGTTGGTTCAAGCTATGACTTATGGGGCAAAAACAAATTAGGAAATGGCGCATCTGGCTCGGGATATACAAGCAAAGTTTTTGAACCGTTTGATAGCGTAAAGGGTGACTTTGCTCGTATTTACTTCTATGCAGTTTGCAAATGGCCAAGTGTTTCTATGACTTCAGATGAAGGAAGTGCAGTTTTCCAAAGCCCAACATATAGTTCAAGCAATAACTTTGGATTAACAAACTATGCTAAGAACCTTTTCTATAAATGGCATAAAGCCGATCCTGTCGATGATTTTGAAATTAACAGAAATGATAAAGTTCAATCAACTCAAGGAAATAGAAACCCATTTATCGATCACCCAGAATATGCAGATTATTTATGGGGAGGAGTTACACCTTCCACAAAAGACGTTGAAAGTGTAAGTGTTTCTCCAACATCAGCATCATTAATTTATGGTCAAACTCAGCAATTAACTACTACAGTTTTACCAAGTGATGCACCACAAACTGTTTCATACACTTCAAGTAACAGTAATGTTGCTTCTGTAAGCAATTCAGGATTAATTACTGCAGGAAATACTACTGGTACAGCCACAATTACAGTTGAATCTACTTCCGATGCAACTAAATCGGCTACATGTACTGTTACTGTTTCTGCACCATCTCCAGTTTCAATTACTGGTGTGTCTGCATCTAATGTTAGCGTTGCTACCGGCTCTACAAGCACAATTAATCCAACTTATACCCCTAGTAATGCGTATCCAATTCCAACATATGACTATGTTTCAAACAACCCTTCAATCGCAACTGTTACAAGTGCTGGTGTTGTAAACGGAGTAAGCGAAGGTTCAACAACCATTTCAATTACTGCTTCTCAATCTGGAGGCGCAAGCGTTTCAACAACAATAAATGTCACAGTCACAGCTGCACCAATAATCACTTCAGCTTCAATTGTTCCAACCGATTTGGCTAATGCATATGAAACAGAAGATACAGAACATACTTCAGCAGATGGCGGTTTTAAATTCAAAACAAATTTATGTGCTAATTTTAGTAGCAAAATCCAATTTAAGAGGAATGGCGGGTATCTATATAGTTCCGCATCAGCAAATCTTAATAGCTTAACTATTACTGATGGTTCTGGAACCATCACTGTTTATGGATGTGATTCTTCTGGTACAACAGGAACAGAAGTAACAGGTTCAAGCAATGTTTACGATTTATCATCTTATAAATATTTCTGCTTAAAAAACAATACTAACAATGTGTATACATGTACAAAAATTGATATTAAATTAGGCTCGCCAAGTCCTGTTGGACCTACAGTTACGCTTAACAAATCTTCTACAAATTTAACAGTTGGTTCAAGTGAAACATTAACAGCAACTACAACTGGTACAGGTACATTAAACTGGTCAAGCAATAAAAATAGTGTTGCAACTGTATCAAACGGAACAGTCACTGCTGTTTCAGAAGGTTCAGCTACTATTACCGCAAGTTACGGAGGAGCAACTGCAACATGTAGTGTTACAGTTACAAGCGCATCATTCGTTAACTCCATTAAAGAATGTTATAGCAAATCTGCAGGTGTCTCATGTTCAAATATTTACGGATTATATGTTGGATCTGTTAATGGCGGACAAAGTTCAATTATTATGAACGGTGAATACGGTATCATGCTTTATCAAAAAGCACCTGAATCAACCTGGGTTGAAAACGAAACATACTTGAAAGTTGGTTCATCAACATTAGATATTTTCAACAATTTATATGAATTAAAATCATGTAGCAACATTACAAAAATTACAGATCAATCTGTTATTTCTGCTAATATTGCTCCAGTTGTAACTTACAAAGTTACTGGAAGTGAATCTGCATCTGATTTAAGTATCGCAAACAGATTATGCACCGTTACATTTAAGGTTAGTTCAGGAAGTGTCACAGTAGGCTCAGATTCCACATTAACAATTAATGTAAATTCTCATACATTTTCATTATTTATTAAGAAAGCTGAAGCAACTGCAGCTCTCAAATCGTTCTTTGATGCTGCTGGAACAACCAAAACTGTAACTGCTCAAGGTTATACATCTTTCTATACAACGAATTTCCAAATTTCATTTAAGAAAATCGTTGAAGAAGAAGATACTTATACAGCAGAAGCCTTTGCTCAAGACTTGTTAAATTTAACAAATGAAACATGTTCATTTTCAGAGCAACATGGTTGGGTAGATGTTAAATCAACATTATCGCCAATATGGTTAACTCTTGAAGGCGAAAACTACTATGCAAAACTTCCGGCTGCTCAAAAACAAATCTTAGTTGAAACCACCGGTTCAAAAACTGGAACAACAATTGAGGTTGCAATTGATAGATACGATCATATCGTTTCGCGTTATGGATTAAATAATTTCATTACTGGTAGAACAGTATTACCACTTAGTTTCTCAATTTTCACTAATAGTGAATTGAATGAAACAACAGTTCCATTAATCGTTGTTGTTTCTCTAATTAGTGTAAGTGCACTAGGTGGATACATAATTCTCAAAAAACGTAAAGAAAATTAGTTATTCATTAATCAAATATTAGAGGCATCGTCATGATGTCTCTTTTATTTTAGCTTTTTTTTGATAGAATTTAACTCAAATCAAGGACCATGTATGACACATTAAATACATCAAGTTAATTTAGAAATTTATACAAAAAAAGATGCTGGCATTATGCCAACATCTTCTTAAGTTTTTAATCAGCAATTATTTTGAAAATGAGATCTTTTCAATGTATGAAGCTGAAGCGCCAGACATAACTTTGAAGTATGCGTCTGATGAGCTAACAACATATGATGTTGTATAGACATAAACGTCATGTCTGTCTGTTTCGCCTTCTTTACCATCCTTAACACCGAGTGATGTTCCGCTTAATTCTGTGGTTTGTTCACAAGATGCATTTGCTAATGCTGCTTTATCAGCACCACATTTAACAACTGGGAAGTATGTTGTTCCTTCTGTTGCATATGTAGCATGCCACTTAATTGTGACTTTTGTGAAGCCTGATAATGCACCAACATTCTCAAGATAACCTGTTTGTCTTTTAATTTGCATAATTCCTGTTGGAACTGCAGCATACCAATCTGGGTTATATGTTTGTGTAACGCCTCCAAATGTACCTTTGTTGTCACTTCCTTTGCCAGATGTTGTCCATGCAACTCCACCGGCTTCGAAATCAACTGGGTCTAACGAATAAGTATATTCGCTTGCATCGTAACCTGTTGTTTGAAGAGTGATGTCAAAATTTCCTCCAACTGGTCCTGTGCTTGTTGAACCTGATGTGCTTGATGAGCTAGTATTGTTTCCTCCACAACCAACAAGTGCAAAAGCAAGTAATGGTAATAGAACAAATGATTTTTTCATTATTATATTTTTCTCCTTTCTATTAACCTAAAAATTCAAATAAATGAAATCGTACGTTTTTCATTAATTTGAAATACAGAATTATTATAACAAAATTATTGAAAATTTTAAATTCATTAAAAAATTAACAAAATTATTTACTGATTAAGAATCTTTCGATATCTTTAATCTCTTTGATAATGTTTTTAGACAATACTTCTGATCCGTTCTTAGTAATTAACACATCGTCTTCAATACGAATGCCAATTCCGTATTCTTTAAAATATAAACCTGGCTCACATGTAACAACGTTGCCTTCTTCTAATGCATAGCCTCTAGCTGTTTCTGGTCCATCGTGAGTGTCTAATCCTAAATGGTGTCCAACTGAGTGATAATACACGCGCGTGATTTCTTCTTTAGAAGATATAAGTCCTGCTGCAACACATTCATCAGCTAAGAAGTTCTTTGCAAACTCATTAACTTCTTTAAGTGTTAAACCTGGTTTCATAAATTGAGCAGTTTGTTTATTACAATTCAAAACAATCTGATAAATCTTCTTTTGAAGATTGCTGTATTTTCCATTAATTGGATATGTACGAGAAATATCTGCACAGTAATAATCTTTTGCTGCGCCAACATCTAATAAGACTAAATCTCCATCATGTAAAACGTCTTTAGCATCTGGATAATGCAATACAATTGCATTTTTACCACCAGCAACAATTGAATCGAATGCTAAAGTGGAATCTAAATCTTCCTTAATGTTAAATTCAAATACATTTCTCATATTGTATTCAAATCTTCCAACAGCTAATTCTTTTAAAACGTTGTTTAAACCAACTTCTGTAGTTCTAATAGCGTCTTTAATCATTTCAATTTCTGCATCAGATTTAACTAATCTAATTCTTAAAATTGTTTCTCCGAAATCTTCTACTGTTAAGCCTTCATGTTGAGCTTCTAATGCATTCTTTAATTGAATTGTAGACATGCATTCGCCAATTTTTAATTCTTTTTCTAAATCAAGATAAACTTTGTTTATTTCTCCATAATAAGTTGGATCATTTAATGCAACATTAATCTTTCCTTCTAAAGCAGAGCGAATTAAAACATTAGAAATACCGGATTTATCTTGAGCTTCTTCAACAGTTAGCTTAATGCCTAACCATTTTTCGACTCTTTCTTCTTTTTCATCAATAAAAAGTAATTCTTGATCTTCGCCTTCTGCTTTAACAAGCATTAAAGCGGAGTTTTCTTGTTCAATTCCTGTTAAATAATAGAAATTTCTATTTGGCTCAAATGGATAGGAAGCATCACCACTTCTTTTTCTTCCAACACCAGAAAACAAAAGAAGAATTGATCCTTCATCCATCTTATCTAATACTTTTTTTCTTCTTTCAGAATATTCAACTTTATCTATCATATTTAATATCTCCTATATATTCTTTTGGTTCCGTTTACTTCGAATGAAGTAGAAGGGAAGTATTCAGTTAATTTAGTTCCTGTTAATTCGTCTGCAAGGATATCAACTCGAATATCTTCTTCATAAACTATATTTTCTAATGCAAATCCTTCTGTTTTTGATAAACGTTTTAATACATCAAAGTCTTTGTACGAGAAACGCGCTTGGTAGATGTATCTTGTTTCTATTTCAAGTATATCTGCAGAGTCCACTACTTGAACACCAGTTTCTAAGTATGTAGACATCAGTCTACTAGCTCCTAAAAGTACTCCACCGAAATATCTAACAACAACTAAGAGAGTTTCATCCATTTCTTTCTTTTCTAATAATTCAAGTAATGGTCTTCCTGCAGTTTTAGAAGGTTCTCCATCATCAGAGCATTTTTTCTTATCTCCAATGATATAAGCATAGCAGTAATGCTTTGCTTTAGGATATTCACTTTTAATATCTTTAAGATATTGACTTGCACTTTCAGGAGAGGTTACGTGAATCAAAATCCCAATAAATTGAGATCTATCCCTAATTAAAGTTGATTCATTTCTCTCCAAAATAGTCTTCATCACAAGTAATTATACATTTAAGTTAAGACTTATGTATAATAAGTTTATGTTTCAACGTATTGAATGTTCAAAATGTCATGAATCTTACGATGAATTGGAAGGTAATTGCCCTAACTGCAACGAACCTAATCCATATATCTCTCATGGGTTTTGGGGTTCAAAAGTTATTGCGCTTCCTATTTGGAAGCAAATAGCCTTGTTTGTTATAGGCTGGTTAGGTTTCCAACTATTGGGGGGCGGGATCAGTTTAATATTTAGTCGAGTTGCCTCAGTTGCATACACAGAAGAAGCCGCTATAGAAGCTTTCCTTAAAAGCGCTACCGTAAACGGAGCAATAAACTTCATAGCATATTTATTATTATTTGTTTTATTCACAGTCACGCTATGGAAAGATATTAAAAAAGTTTTACTTTCTTTCAAAAAATGGATCATCCCAGTTGCAGCAGTTCTTGGTTGGGTAACAATTCTTGTATTCAACTTAATCTACAATACTATTTTAGCCCAATGTGGAATTTCTATAAGCGATAATGATAACGAGCAAACTTTAAACAAAATTATAGGTGCTTATCCTCTTATCTCATTACTTGTTTTTGGCTTAATTGGGCCATTATGTGAAGAATTAACCTATAGGTTAGGTTTATATTCCTTCTTACGTAGAATTAACGTAGTTTTGGCATTTGTTGTAACAATGTTTGTATTTGCATTAATTCACTTTAATTGGAAGTCTATTGGAACAGATGCTGTCTTTAATGAACTGCTAAATCTACCATTCTATTTCTGTGCAGCGTTTATCTTTACGTTTATATATGAAAAGTGTGGATTTGCTGCTGCATTTACCTGCCACGCAATGAATAATGTATTCTCAGTTATTGCAACAATTATTAGTAATGTAATTAATAAATAGTTATGAAAGAAAAGTTTCGCATTTTTGATGGATTTTGGATTAAAGTATTAGCTCTTTTATTAATGACAATTGATCATGTAGGAGCATTTTTACAAGTTTACGCCAACAATTTAAATAACACATTAATGTACGATGTAGGCTATGCCTTACGTTGTGTCGGAAGATTAGCGTTCCCTTTATTTATCCTTCTAATGGTAGAAGCAGTTAAATATTCCAAGAATGAATGGAAATATCTGCTTAGAATAGGAATTCTTGCAACTGTGATATTAATTCCTCAAGTTATACTTGGTTACACAGTAGATAGCTCAATTCATACGTTAGATAACCCTTTGATCGATTTAAGTTTGTGCGCTTTAACGCTTATTTTACTAAAACAGAAAAACTGGAAAAGCATATTTGCTGTTTTTCCTGTCGCATACATAATTGTCTGCACCGTCATCCAATTTATTGAAGTTGGAGGTAGCACCACCGTTATTTGGTTACCTCACTATGTGAGATCAGGTTACTCTCTTCTAGGTTTAATCCTTTCACTAGGTTTCTACTATTCAACAAGCATAGCTAGAAAACTTGCATCAAAAATAACTGGTTTCTCTAAAGATAGCGAACAATTACCTGAATTCCAGGGCTTAATAAATGCATTTATGATTGCTATTTTAATAGTAGTCAATTTGTTTATTTATTTCTTAGGTCAATTTCAAAACAATGGAATATATGTCTTAGACATATACACTTCAAATATTCAGACATGGAGTATCTTTGCAAGTTTAATAATTTTCTTCTATTCAGGTAAAAAAGGTTATAGCAAAGCGTGGTTTAAATATGGCGCTTATGCATATTTCCCAGTGCATATCGTTTTGCTATTCTTAATTTTCTATATATTATTAGGTGTGCCAGGAGGATTTTAAAATGATTAAACATTTATCTCAACAAAATGAATTTGAAAACGAAATAAAAGATGGTCTTGTTTTAATTGATTTCTATGCAACATGGTGTGGACCATGCTCAATGCTTGCACCAGTTTTAGAAGAATTAGATAAAGAAATGGATATTAAAATAATCAAAATTGATGTCGATGAATTACCAGATTTAGCACAACAATTTAGAATTATGTCAATTCCTGCACTTATGTTATTTAAAGATGGCAAATTTGTGAAACAACAATTAGGTTATATGCCACTAAACCACTTAAAGAATTTCGTTACTATATAAAAGTATCTTTTATTCTTTAATTTAATGTGCTATTATTTTACTCGCTGTTAAGGATCATTGGTCTATCGGCTATGATGCCTCCCTGTCACGGAGGCGAGACGAGTTCGACTCTCGTATGATCCGCCAGTGATAAATGCAGGTGTAGTTCAATGGTAGAACTTCAGCCTTCCAAGCTGAATACGCGGGTTCGATTCCCGTCACCTGCTCCATTAGCAATTTACCACATCTATGATGTGGTTTTCTTTTTATCTCTAAGCCTTTCTGTTTTAATTATGTTAAGATAAGTATGAGGTAACATTATGAAATTATTAGTAGCAACAAACAATCAACACAAAGTACATGAATACGAAATCATGTTAAATCCATATGGAATCGAAATCGTCACTCCAAAATCTTTAGGAATAACTGAAGATCCAGTTGAAGATGGAGATAGTTATGAAGCTAACTCTTTAATTAAGGCTAGTGCTTTAGCTAAATACTCCGATCTTCCAATAATTGCTGACGACTCAGGATTAAATGTTGTTGCATTAAATAACTTTCCAGGAATTTATTCTTCACGTTTTGCTAAGCAAAATGGAGGAAACGAACTTGCAAATCCTAAATTAATTGAAATGTTATCTGAATACGAAGATAAATCTGCATTCTTTACTTGCGTTATCACTTTATTAAATGTTGAAGATAAACCTGTTCAATTCAAAGGAATTTGTCCAGGTAAAATCTTACCAAAACCAGAAGGTGAAGGCGGTTTTGGTTACGACCCAATCTTCTTCTCCACAAAAGCAAATCAATGTTTTGGAACTGCTAGCGAGGAAATAAAAAATAAATACTCCCATAGAGCGGAAGCAGTTAAACAATTAATTGAATATTTAAAAACAAATAAATTGATTTAATTCTTATTGTTGATTTTAGTTAATGTTCTAAAATTCAAAATAGTAAAAATTACAGTTAATACAAATCCAATAGATGTTGTTGGAACACCAATCAACAAGTATTTTGGCAATATGAAAATTAAAGCTATTCCAATACCTAAAATACCAAATGAAATTGCGTTCCAAATTAACATTATTTTCCTATATTTATATAAGGATCTAACATCTCTAAAAACTAAATCCTCAATGCAACATTCTTTAACGTCTGTATTAAGAAGATGGAATGGAGATGACTCAATTGGATATTTACCTTTTAACAAACTTTTTAAGTAAGATATTTCGTTTTGAGTTTTCTTTTTCGACACTCCAAAACGTTCTGGTAAACGTCTATCCATAATTACTTGGTCTACCACCACTTCTTTAAAATAAATTGCATCTTTAATCGCATTAATAAATAAGTCTTTTCCTTGTTGTTCATAGAAGGTTTCGTTATTCATTAATCTATCTTTTAAAGTTTCCACATAATAGTCTAAATCATGTAAAGCTACCTTTAAAAACCCTGCAATTACCTCATTATTTGCGTTTTCAAAGGCTTTTAGATTTCTTTGCATTTCCTTAGCAGCTTCTTTAATTGCGCAATATCTAATAGTAGAAGTTCTAATAGTAGAAATAACTAAACCTTCCGCTGCTTCTTCATCTAAGGGAGTAGCATCTAAAACGGTTTGAAAACATTTAATAGCTTTATAATATTCTGTTGCTTCATAAAGGTTTGTAGTGCCTGCTTCTTTTTGCTTATTAATATAAACTGCTAAAGCTTTTGCACCAGTTTCAACATTGATATGTTTAAAACATTTAGGACAATACACTTCTTCTTTGTGATCATCACTAACTTCAATGATTTCATTACAAACTGGGCACAATACTTTATTCATAAATTAATGTAAAACAATAAATGTAGAAACTAAGCTAAAGACAATTAATATTTGTCCTACCAAATATGTAAGCATAATGAAGAAATCATAACGTTTAAATTTATTGCCATATTTAGTAAGAAGAATAATAACGTCAGAAACAATAAAGATTACATAGCCTAACACTCCAACCCATAAAAATCCGTCTGGACAAATAAGTTGAGATGAAAGCATAAATGGAAGTGCGCAAAACAAAGTTGCATAGTATAAAGGCATTCCTATTTTTTCTAAAGGTGATTTCATCTTGTTTCTGCCAAGATAGAACATGATTAAGTAGAATAAGACAAAACATATTCCGACAATAACAAAATGCCACCACTCGAATGGTTTGTTTAAAACAAAGAGTAATAATTCAAGGATGTAACAAATATGTCCTAAGAAAAATGTTAATGCACCTAAAGCAAATATTTTAATGTTTTTAGATAGAACTAATATATCGCCCACCATGCCTAAAAAAGCACCGATATAAATTAAAGGTTGATTAGGTAAAGTAACTACTGCAAATAAACCTAAGAATAATAAACAGAATGGTTTAACAATTCTTCTTGGTTTCTCCATTTCCATGAATGCAAAGACTAATTCAATAACGCTAACAAGCAAAAATAAACCCAAGAATATGAATGAGCCTATATTAAATTGATTTAATACTTTATTAATTAGTTCCATAGCCACACTTATTATAATTAATTAAGTCGTGTTTTACTAACACGAAATAGAAATAGTACTTTTTTTCAAATTAATATAGATAAAAGCACAAATAATGATATAATCATAAAGCGTGGAGTAGTACCCAAGAGGCTCAAGGGGACGGTTTGCTAAACCGTTAGATCGCGTTAGCGGTGCGGAGGTTCGAACCCTCTCTACTCCGCCACTTTGAATTTAAGAACTTCCTATGCAATTGCATGTTCTTAAACAGCAAGCAGTCTTACGTGGATTACCCAGTTCTTTAGGAGGAACGGCTGCTTGCAATTAATAGACTCCAATACGGAGTCTTTTTTAAAAAAAACTCAGAACAACCATTTTGATCGTTCTGAGTTCTTTGCTACTTATTAAGGTATTTTTCTTCTAAACCATCAATAAGTTTTTCGTCTTCCTTAGATAAATGCCATCCAGTATATGGCTTTGAGAAGAAAGCAGAATCCAAACTGTTAATTCTTTGAATGCAAACATAACTTTCTGCATCGTCATAAGGATTAGGATTTGTAATTCTTATATAATCATTTGGTCGTTCAATTACTCGTAAGATTGAATGTGTAAACATATATCCCGAAATAAGAATTTTTCCATTTTCCTCTTTTTCTTCTACAACAGCAACTATGAATGGATGTGATTTTCCACGCTTATAAATACGGAAATGATATTTATCTATGCCATTATATTTTCTAAAAGACATCTTTTGCTCCTTTCTGGTGCCTCCATCAGGAGAAAAAACCATCCAAATGAAAACACCTAATTTTGTAACTAACTGAAAAGATTTCTCTTAACTTTAGTTACTGGTGTTTCATCACTGCTTCAGTTGGATGGCCTCTGAATCAAATATAAATATATTTGTGTGGAGCGTGAGTATCATCAATCACTAGACCCCGGATTTACGGAACATTTCTAGTTTTGTGAAATGTGTACTTTCTGGGCGATGCTTTCCACATTGGTAGATCCTAACACGTCCAATCTACCAACAAATATTAAGGTGTCTCTATCGTTTACCTGCGCTGGATACTCAGCCCGCCAATAGTCTGTTAATACTTGTATTATAATTATACCAATTATATTGGTATATGTAAATTAAAAAGGCTTAATTATTGCTGTTTTAACCGACAAAATATAGAGAATTTATTGTTCTAAATAAGAAAGGTAAATTCACAATAATTGATTGTCAAAATTTTTAATACCTACAAGTTACCCTACAAGTTACCCTACAACTTAATATTGCAACATATATGTAATAATATATAATAATATTATGGATAAATATACACCACCATTTGTATTAACAAATGAAATGCTTGAATATGTATCATCTATTATGGAAAAAATTGGAAGCATTTCCTCTTTTAACAATTTTTCTAAGTTTCCAAAACTAAGAAAACACAATAGGATTAAATCGATCCAATCAAGCTGTGCAATAGAAGGTAATTCGTTGACGTTAGGTCAAGTTGAGGATGTTATCAACGGACATAAAGTGGTTGGACCAATTAAAGATATTACTGAAGTAAAAAACGCTATTAAAGCATACGATTTAGCATTTGATAAGAGTCCGTTTTCTGAAACCGATTTAAAAAATATACATTATATAATGACTAAAGACGTTGTAAAAACATCAGGTAAATATAGAACTGGTGGCGAAGGAGTTATCGACGAAAAAGGAAATGTTGTTTTTGTTGCTCCTCCGGGAAAAATGGTTCCTGAATTAGTAAGTAATTTGTTTTCCTGGACTAAGGAAAATTTTAATACCATTAATACCTTGATTTTATCTTCTGTTTTTCATTATGAATTCGTATTCATTCATCCTTTTAGTGATGGAAACGGAAGAATGGCGAGATTGTGGCAAAATTTAATTTTAAGTAAATGGAAGCCGGTATTTGAATTTATTCCGATTGAATCATTGATAAGAAAATATCAATCCGAATATTACGATGCTATTGAACAATCAAATAAAGATGGCAATTCAACAGCCTTTGTTACTTTTATGCTTAAAATGATTGACTATTCAATCGCCGATTTAATTTCTGATGCATGCATTGCAATCAGCAACAACATTTTTGTAAATAAATTGCTAAAGGTTCTTGTTCAAAATAAATGGTATACAAGTAAAGATATTCAAAATTTACTAAAACTATCCGATAGAGCTAACTTTAGAAAAAAATATTTAGATCCAGCAATCAAATTAGGATTAATCGAAATAGAATTCCCAGATAAACCAACAAGCAGAATTCAAAGATATAAGAAGAAATAGTTATAATAAGTAGGCATATGTTTTTTAGACAAATTGATTTAACTAAAGGAAAAATATGGAAGAACATCTTGATCTTCACTCTTCCTTTTTTTGTTACCAATTTTCTAAATTCAATGTATTCCGCTATTGACTTAATGTTCATTGGACAATTTTCTGATGTTATCGGTCAAGCTGCTGTAGCAAACGGTTCCACCATAATGTTTGCAATAAACTCTGTTATTTTAGGTTTGGCAACCGGAGGAACAATTGTTATAGGGCAATACTTTGGATCAAAGAGTAAAGATATATCAAAAGTTACAAAAAACTTAATCTTATATATGGGTATTGTAGGATTAATCATATTAGTCCTTATGTTAATTCTTTACGCGCCTATCTGCCGTTGGATGCAATTAAGTCCAGAAGTAATTGAAGAAGCACGTACTTATTTATTAATTTTAGTGCTTGGAATCCCGTTTTATGTGGTTTATGCAACGATTTCTGGAATTTATAGAGGTGTCGGAAATTCCTTTGGACCTTTCTTATTTTTTGCAATTGCGGTTGGATCAAATATAGGTTTAGACGCATTATTTGTATGTGGTTTAAACATGGGTTCTACAGGTGCTGCGATTGCAACTGTAATTGGCGAGGCGCTTGGGTGCGTCGCATCTATAATTTATTTAATTATTGTTAAGCTTCCATATAAGTTTGAATTTAACTTTAAGTTAGAAGGAAAGATGTGCAGAGAAATCTTTAGATGTGGATTTCCTGTGGCTGTTCAAGACGGATTAGTTATTTTATCTTTTGCTGTGATTCTTGCTGCAATATCTACGCGTGGAGAAGTATTTACCGCTACTGTTGGTGTTACAGATAGAATTACTTCATTCTGCTTTGCACCGTTAAGTGCAATTGGAAGCGCAATCTCCACCGCTACTGCACAAAATATGGGAGCAGGTAAATTGGATAGGGTTAAGAAGTATATGTTCGCAGGTTTACTCCTTGCATTAATAACTGGACTTATATTTGGACTTCTTTGTCAATTTATCCCTCGACAACTTGCGTCAATATTTACAAACGATGAACAAGTTATCGAGCTAGCCACTCCTTATATAATGTCTACATCATTAGATGCTTTCGTTTGTATATTTGTTTTCCCTATAAATGCTATCTTTATTGGATCAGGTCACACTGTATTTGCAATGATTCAAAATCTTGCTGTAACTTTCTTAATTAGAATTCCTTTAGCGTTAATCTTCTGCTTAGGTTTAAATTCTGAAATGTATATAATTGGATTAGCATATCCTATATCCACAATTGGTTCACTTATACTTTGTATAATTTTCTATCTATCAGGTAGGTGGACCATATTACGTTCATTAACGCTAGATATAGAAGGCAAAGATTAAATGTAGGTAATAATATGATTAAAAATGTAATTCTCACCATCATGTGTATGGTTAAAAACGATAAGGGCGAAATACTTGTTGAAAATAGAATAAAGAAAGATTGGCCAGGCTTAACCTTTCCTGGAGGACATGTAGAAAATAAAGAAACATGTCTAGAAGCCTGTATAAGAGAAGTAAAAGAAGAAACTGGCTTAGATATAAGCGACATAGAATTAAAAGGCCATATAGACTGGAATAATCCAGATGAGGATGTACGACATCTTTGCATCCTATATGTAGCAAATAAATATAAAGGAAATATTAAATCATCTAAGGAGGGCGAAGTCTTCTTTGTTGGATGGGAAAACTTAAATAAATATCCATTCTCAAATGACTTTGACAAGATATTAGAATTAATGAAAAAGGAGTAGCTATTTCTACTCCTATTTTTTGTATTAGAGATTAATAGGCTCTTGCGAAGAAGACAACTTTTTCAGCTTTCTTTCCACAAACAAGACATTTGTCTCCAAACGGATTTTGTTCAAATGGAATGCAACGAGCTGTGGCTTGGAACATTTCTTTAATCTTATCTTCACAAGCTCTATCACCGCACCACATAACCTTTGCGTATCCGCCTCTATCTAAGATTTCTTTAAGTTCATCTAAGTTGTGGGCTTCAGTTGTATGGTCAAGTAAATACTTGAATGCTTTTTGATACATTTCTTTGTGAATTGTTTCAAATAAGCGGCCTACTTCTTTTACAACATCTTCTTCTTTTGTTGTGAGTTTTGTGCCGTCATTACGTTTAGCAATAACACATACACCATTTGCCATATCTCTTGGGCCAACCTCTAATCTTAGAGGTACGCCTTTCATTTCATATTCAGCAAACTTCCAACCTGGTGATTTATCAGAATCATCAAGTTTAACTCTATAACCTGCTGCTTTAAGTGCTGCTTCGTATTCACGAGCCTTCTTCATAACATCAGGATTCTTTTGTTGAATTGGGACAATAGCAATTTGAATTGGAGCAACATATGGAGGCAATACTAAACCATTATCATCGCCATGAACCATAATAATTGCGCCAAGCAATCTTGTTGAAACGCCCCATGAAGTTTGATGTGGGGTTTCAAGCTTATTGTTTCTACCTAAGAATTGAATTCCAAATGCTTTAGCAAATCCATCACCAAAGTAGTGAGTTGTTCCTGATTGAAGAGCTTTTCCATCTGGCATTAAAGCTTCAATAGAATATGTTTCTCTAGCGCCAGCAAATTTTTCTTTGTCGGTCTTTAAACCTTTAACAAATGGAATAGCTAATAAATCTCTTCCAGTTGCGTCATAAATTTCAAGCATTCTTAATGCGTCTTTTCTAGCTTCTTCTTCAGTTTCGTACATAGTATGACCTTCTTGCCAAAGGAATTCGCTGCCTCTTAAGAAAGGACGTGTTGTCTTTTCCCAACGAACAACTGAACACCATTGGTTATAACGTTTTGGAAGATCTCTATATGAATTAATGATTTTTGAATATAAATCACAGAATAAAACTTCACTTGTAGGACGAACAATAAGAGGATCTTCAAGTTGATTCTTACCACCTTGAGTACAAATTAATGTTTCAGGTGCAAATCCTTCAATATGATCTTTTTCCTTTTGGAAAAGAGATGTTGGAATAACCATTGGCATATAGACATTTTCTACACCAACATCTTTAAACTTTTGATCCATGTATTTTTGGATATTTTCCCAAATGGCATAGCCATATGGTTTATAGATGATAAATCCTTTAACAGATGAATAATCCATCAATTCTGCTTTTGTGCATACATCTGTATACCATTGAGCAAAATCGTCTTCTTGTCTTGTAATCGAGTTATTCTTATTTTCCATTTTAAACTCCTTTTATTCTTTCAATTGTTTAATTTTTGTAACTGTTTTTGGGGTCAAAGGTAAGACGTTTTCATCTTTAGGTGAGATAACCTCACTTCCGATATAATCAATACCTAAGCCGTATATTAAGTCGATACTGTCCCATGTAGGAACACCAATTGCAATAATTGTCTTTTCGTATTTTAGAAGAGATTCAATAAGACCTCTAAATGCGAAGAGATTTTTCTTGGATATCTTTGAATCAACTTCTAAGTTGTTATTAACATCAAGCATATAGTAATCAAACGAAGCATATATAGCGTCTGATAATGTTAAATCATTATCGTTAAGCTCAAGAGCAACTTGATAGCCCTTTGCTTTCATAGTTTGAATATTTCTAACTACTGAGTCTTCAGAATTGCTTGGTAAATCAAGTAAGTCCTGTTCGTTATAAACTAGAACGATATGGCAATCTTTAATGTTTGAGATATACGCTAATGTTCTATTAACATAATCTTTTTCATTAAATCTTATTGAGTAGAACAACCTATAGGTTGAATCACCAACTTGTTGGTTGAATGATGGGATTGTGTTACGTGTAATTGTTGCGAACAATTCCTTATCTTCATTAATTCTGAAGGCGTAACGTTTTAAGTCTTCAATTGACTTGAAGAAATCTCCAATCGGTTCTGCAAATGCTTGGTAACCAAGAATCCTACCATTTGCTTTAATGTTAACAATAGGTCGGAAATAGTATTTTAGACGCTTATCACGAATTAAACGTTCAACCTCACTACGATATGTATCTTCTTGTTGAGGTGCATCATAATCTTTTTCCGGTTCGTACCAAACCAAAGTTGTTTGATCATTTTTAGCAAATTCAGCTAATTCGCAAGCAGTCATTACTAACTTATCGGGTTCTGTAACAAAGTATTTGTTATCAACAACACCAATTGTGTAACCAACATTATCTATTTGAGAAGAAATCAATAAGTATGAACTAATTTCATTTTTTATTGAATTCAATAAAGACATTAGGTCTGCTTTATTACTTATTTTGAAATCAGAGAATACAATCTTTCTTTCTCCAGATGGAGCAATAACACTTCTATTAACGTTATGATATTTTAAGAAAATTTTCTTAAGTTGTAAGAATGTTAAACGAGGGAGTGGGTCATATTCAGCTCTTTTATTAAAGAAGTTGAATGCAACTGTTACGCCTTTTGCAGTTGTTTGACTCCTTACTAACTTATTAAAGTTTTCTTGAGTTTCAAAATCGACATATTTATCTTTGAATTTACTCTTCTTAGGAGATTCGCTACGAAGAATGTGGCTTACGATATATATTTGTTGAGTTTCATAATTAACTTTTTCGACTTCCAATAAGGCATGTAAGTTTTTCTTTGGCGAGATTCTGTATTTATTAGATTCAGGAACAATCTTTAATTCAAGAAACTTAGGTGCATCTGATTTTTCATCAAGTAAATTTTGAAGCCACTCAGATAATTGAGCTTGTTCTGCATAATGCTTTAAGAATTTTTCAAATGATACAAATTTTGAATAAGCCTCTCTTCTTCCGCCTTCATATTTAGCTTTAGTGAGTTTAAATTTGTCTTTAGAATAAACGCTGTTTTCACTAGTGGAAATATTAACAGTCTTCATGTCAATTCGATAAATACGAATTGAACGGGAAGCATCTTTAATTTGTTCATCAAATTTAATTTCTCTTCTACGTGAAAATCCGTATAGCAAACACAAAAGAATTAAGACAGTAACACAGAGTGCTGCACTGGCTATAATTGCAATTGTTTCGAAGTTTACTAAATCAAATTTCAGCATTCCTAAATTATACTCAATATGCGTATATATACAATGCTTGTTTTTTCAAGATAACAAAATAAATCAAAGATTTGTTCTCTTATTAGGCTAAAAGTAACATATATACAAATCCATAAGGAAAGTAATGCTTACTGTGATATAATACTCACTGTTGGAGGAATACCCAAGCCTGGCTGAAGGGGTCGGTTTCGAAAACCGATAGGTGCTGCAAGGTACGCGCGGGTTCAAATCCTGCTTCCTCCGCCATTTACAAAAAAGTTCGATACATTCGAACTTTTTTAATATTTTATATGAAAATAATCTAGATAAGACTTAACAATATCTTGTCCAGTTAAACACGTGTCTCTTAGCCACCCTTTTTCTTCATTCCATTTCGACAAACCACGATAATAAAACATTTTTAAATCTTCCGTAATAATAAAAGGAACGATGTTATTTTTAAGGCATTCTTTAAGTATGATTAATCTACCTATTCTTCCATTTCCATCTTGAAACGGATGAATTCTTTCAAATTTAACATGAAAATCTAATATTTCATCGAATGTATGCTTTTCTTTTTTGTTGTAATTATTAATTAAATTACTTATTTCAAATTTAACCATGTGAGGTGGAGTTGTTTGGATATCACCAACTTCATTTTCTAATTTTTTATAATCGCCAACTGCAAAATATGATTTTCTCGAATCACTTGTCCCTGTTTTTAAAATTTTATGCAATTCTTTAATGAAACTTTCGGATAATGGATAATTACAAAAATCAATTACCCTATCAATACATTCAAAGTGATTAATTGCTTCTACGATATCATCTATTTTGTATACCTTTGAGTTATCTTCAATTCCTATAGTTCTTGTTTCAAAAATATATCTAGTCTCATCATGTGTTAATTTGCTTCCTTCTATATGATTCGAGTTATATGTTAGATCGATTTGCAAACGATGATATATTCTCCCTTTAAGTCCATCTTTTTTCTCTAGACGTAAAGCTTTTAAAAGATAGTTGTTATTCTTATTTTCATTAATTCTGCGCGGTAAATCTGCATCTTCTGGTATAAACCAACATCCGCCTTCTTGATATGCACCATTTATTTTTTTAGATGAACAGTAATTGCGTGCACTTCTTTCTGAGATATTCCATTTTTCTGAATATTTTTTTACTGATATAAATTTCATACTTTGATAATACTATTAAACGGCAAGAAATTCAATACTTTAGTAATGTTTTATTTTTTATGCCGTTTACAATTCATACGTGTCCAAATATTTAGTCTTAAAGTGCTTACGTGTCCTGACATTTAAGGACATTTAAAAAAATTTTTTACTTGCTTTTTTTATATTTCAACAATACTAATTATCTAACAGGCTTAATGAAGAATCTTCCGTAAACTTGTTGTAATGTAGTTACATTAATAAATGATTTAGGATCAATTTCACGAACTAATCTAATTGTCTTTTTTAGTTCTCCGGAAGAGATAATTGCATATATAATTAAACGCTCTTCTCCAGAGTATGCTCCTTGACCCTTAACAATGGTTACGCCATGAGGAATATTTGCAAGCATCAATCTTGGAAGTTCACTATTGGAAGTAATGATTTGTAATTGAACTTTTTTATTACGTGTGTTGATTAAATCAACAATTAAGATAGTTTCAACAATATAAACTAACGAGAACAAGATACCTGCAATTGATAATGTCCAAGGAGAAATTTCGTGTGCTGCACCACCAATGTTAAGTGTCTCAGTAATTCCATTAATTGAGCCGTTAACTGCACTCAAGAAATAGAATGAAAAAATAATAAATCCATTGATTAAAGCAATATATGGTCCTGTAGCTGAGGATTTACGTAATGAAACATAGTAAGAAACTATGTCAAATCCGCCTGCAGATGTTTCGAACTTAAATGCGATCGCGCTACTCAAACCTGTGCACAAACCTGCAAACAATGCACGTGAAAGAAGGCCTCCATTTGCATTGATAAATCTAGCTACATCGTTAAAGAAATCTCCAACGAAAATATTGGAAAATAGGAAGACTGCTGCAACATTTACACAAGTAAATATTGCAAAACGTTTACCAATACCTTTAAAAGCAATAAAAATTAAAGGTAAATTCACGCATACATAACAGATAGAAAATACTAAATTAGATAAGTACGATAAATCAGGATTAGCAAAAGCTTCTTTAAGTGGCGGGAAAATCATTTCAAGACCTAATGTAATCAATTGCGCAGCACCACTTGATCCACCTGAGACCAAATCGTGCATTCCGTCACAACCTGGTTTTAAGAAACAAACAATGCCGAATGAGAAAATAGCAGCAGATATTACACTAGCAATAAATGCTGTTACATAATCCATGACATATCTTAACCAGATATGATTGTTTAAATAGGAATTAAATTTTCTTTCGGTACGTTCTTTCTTATTCATATGAATACCAGCATAAATTATACATATGTTTTTTTAAAAATATAGTAGAATCGAAAGTTAATTAACATTGTAATTAAAAACAAAATAATGTTTAATATTACTCGTTGATTCTATATTTATATAGTGTTAGAATAAACAAGCATATCTTTGAAGGAGGATATAGAAAATATGATCGTACTTAGAGCAATTGGAGCATTCTTTGCAAGAATCTGGCGTTGGATTAAAGAGACAGCATGGGTTCAACCATTATTAATCGTTGGTATCATTTTTGGCGTTATTTTCTCTATTCCTTCAATTGTCAAAGGTATCCAAAGCTGGAATGATGCACTTAACTCATCCGATACTTATTACCATGGTTTCCAAAAATCATTGGTCGCAGGTAACAATAGTGATGCTGATAAAATTACAGAATTAATCTATAACAAGTCAAGCAACCCATCAATCCAATCTGAATACGGAGATAAGTTCTTCTTATTATTCGTCTCAGAATCATGTGATGTTTGTAAGAAATCAAAACCTGGTTTCCAAACATTACAAAATCACTTTGGTGATACCCTCCAACCAAAGGATAAAAGAGAATTCAAGATGTACACAATCTTCGCAGATGAAGTTACATCTGATACAACAACAAAGCAAACTGCTTTCGTTAAATATATGGATCGTAGATCATATTTCTTCGAAGATGCGGCGGCTGCTGGATACAACTCAGCATATTACCTTAACGGTAAAATCAGCGATTCAGACTTACAAAACGTTGAATCAGTTGATCCAGATAACTTCTTAACACCAACAATTATGTTAATTGACTTCACAGAATCAAGCCCATCATATGGCGTTTCTGAAATCATGTTCGGTGTTGAAGGCGATAACGATTACGAAAAAGCACAACATCTTCTCGATTGTTGGGATCATAAAGGCGATTTCGAAATCAAATAATGTAACAAATAAAGCCAGCGTAATGAAAGGTACCCCAAATCCTAGACATTAGGAAAGGGGTACCTTTTTCTATGAAAT
>CALEHV010000021.1 GCA_937876465.1 uncultured Bacillota bacterium
TCGTCAGGCCCATAACCTGAAGGTCGTTGGTTCAAATCCTTCTCCCGCAACCATTTAAAAGAAACGAAGATGATAGATGATATTTATCATCTTTTTTCATATTTATGGGCATTTTCTATTAATTTTAGGAAATAAAAAAGCAGTTTTTAATCGAACTGCTTGTTTTCATTAAATGCCGATTTTGAACCTCGGCAGGATGTGAGAAACGTTTCAAATCGTTCCTTGGCACGTTGTTATTTTCAAAAAATTAAGCATTTATGTAAATTCCAAAATTAGCTTTATATAATTGAGCTCTAACCTTTATTTCATAAGCTCCATTAAGACATGTCTTTAAGTTCTTTAAATCTAGACCATTTATAGATTCTCTTCCTATAATGAAAACCAGGTGCAAACGATCTATAACAATCATGTGCTTGAAAAGATATCTAAAGGTGTTGGTGATATTATTTGAATCTACCAAATCTAATGATTTGAAAATATTATCAATTTCAGTTTCTGCATTCATTCCAGTAAGTAATTTGTTTTCAATTAATTCTTTCTCGAGAAGGTACTTTTCTAGTTCTTTGTGAATTTCATCTTTTAAAGAAAGAGAAGATTCGGAATTACTGTTTTCTAAGCTGTTTAATTTTTCTCTCAAATAATCAATTCTTTCATTTAACGTATTAAGTTCGCACTTTGTTGCAGACTCATCAAACTTAAATGCCTCTTTAAGTTCATTTTTAAACTGAATAGGCTGAGTTCTTATGAGTTGTAGTTGTTTTATCAAGATAGCATTTAAATCATCTAAAAACACTGATTCACTATCTTTACAAGTTAATAACCCTTTGTTAGAACCACAAGCCAAGCATTTCTTAATCCCGCTTTTTGCATTGCTTAATCTTTTAATGTAGTAATTTTTGCCGCAGTATGGGCAAATTCCAAATCCAGCATATTGTGATGGTGGTCTTTTTTCTTGACCTAGCGCTTTACCCATTTTAGTTCTTCTTTCTTCTCTTAACGCACAAGCTTTCTCCCATATTTCTCTTGAAACGATAGCTGGATGACCATCTTTTATATAATAAGCATCTTTTTCGCCACGATTAACAACCTGACTTCTAGCAGATATTTTTGGTGAGAATTGCTTATGCAATAAACAATCACCAGCATATTTCTCGTTGATGATCATGGTTCTTACTGATTTTTCTGTCCAATCAGATCTACCTGTTCCGGTTTTATAACCTTTTTCCATCATTCTGCGAGCAATAAAAGAAGCAGACAATCTGTTTATATAAAGTTCAAAAACCTCACGAACTATTTTAGCTTCTTCTTCGATGATTATAACATTGCCATCTTCATCGTAGGCATAGCCTAACATCTCTTCAACAGGAATCCTATAACGGCCTTCCTTCATCCTTCTTTCCATTGACCACTTCACATTTTCAGAAACATTAATAGCTTCTTGTTCTGCGAGTTTAGCATAAAGATTTAATGCAATAGTTGAGGAAGGATCTAGGGTTGATATGTTTTCTTTTTCAAAATACACTTCAACGCCCATTTCTCTTAATTTGTTAATAGCGGTCATTACATCAAGGATATTTCTACCAAAACGAGATATTGATTTAACTAAAATAATATCTATTAAACCGTGCAGAGCTTTATCGACCATTCTGTTAAAACCATCTCTGGATTCAGTTGATGTTCCTGAAATACCATCATCTGCGTAAACTCCACAATATTCCCAGCTTGGATTTTTCATTATTTCTGTAGTATAAAACTGAATTTGAGTTTTTAGAGACATTTCAGCGAGATCCTTATTGCTAGAAACTCGAGCATAAGCACATACATTTAGTTTTCTTCCGTTGGTTGGAATTTTATGCTTTGTTACAATTGGCATCATCTTCACCTCCTATCGAGACAACATCAAAGAATAAAGTTTGATATCCCTTTTGAACTTTATCCTGATAAATAGGTTTTGCCTTTTTAATTATTTCTTTTATTGAATTGTAATTCGATTTAATAGCTGTTTTGCTTTTCAAAACGAACCTTAAACTTCCATCATCCATATGAATTGCAAAAGAAATGACGTTTCTTATTAATTCGATACTATTTGATGAATAATTGTTTAAAAGCCTATCAATTTCCGGCTTTTTTCTTTTTAATTCTCTATTTTCTTTTGCTAATTTTTGTAATTCTTCCATCTTGATGTTTATTGATAGAAGGTCTTGTTTTAAACCAAGAAACTTGGCATCAAAATCTTTAGACGTTTCTTTTTGATATACTTGGCTTTGTAAAAGTTTATTTATCTTGTTTTGCTTATCTAAATATTCTTTTGAAAGTGCATTATACTCATCTACAAATTCCATAGTTTCTAATTGTTCGATAGTGGATTTAATCAGATTAATTGCAGTTGAGTCATCAAACTTATTTAGTTCATTTAATACCTTCAGACATGCTTTCTCCGCAAGTCCATAATCAATTACATCCGAATTACAAACTACGTAGTTGGTTCCGTTTTTGTCTCGGTTTTTGCAGGTTAATACATAACTTTGATTATATGGATATTTAATTCTCCTAAGTGTTCTCCCACAATTTTCACAAATAATGAAACCTGATAGTGGTGTTTGATTTGATTTGATGATTGAATCATTAAACATTCCAGACTTATCAGCATCTAGAACCATTTGAACATAATCAAAAGCTTCCGGAGAAATGATTCCTTCATGGTGATTATCGATTATGTACATTGGCTCAATACCATCATTAACAACTTGTTTGTGTGTAAGTACATCCAGTGTAACTGTCTTTTGATGAATAATTTGGCCTTTATATTTTTCGTTTCTTAAGATTCTGTAGATTTTCCATTTATCCCAGATTCTCTTGTTGTTTCCATAGACTTCCACATCCATTTTTTTGATCGCTTTTACTATTTGGCTGTAGGAGAAACCATCAATAAACATTTCAAAAATCTTTTCTATTAGATGGCTTTCTTTGTTTATGTACCAAGTGCCATCATTGTCGTTGCCGTAGCCTATGGTGTTATAGGCCGGTGTCTTTTTGATTCCTTTCTCCATTCTTTTATGAACACCCCATTTGACGTTTTCACTAATGGATCTTGATTCAGCTTCTGCTATTGCAGCTTGAATGGTAAGAATCAAATCAACGTTTTCTCTATTAGTGGTAATATTTTCTTTTTCAAAGTAAACACTCACACCAACTTCAGCTAGTTTTCTAATGTAGCTTAAGCAGTCTACCGTGTTACGTGCAAATCTAGATAAGGATTTAATCAATATTAAATCGATTTTGCCGGCCATGGCATCGTTAATCATTTCTAAGAATCCTTTTCTGTGTTTGGTATTTGTGCCGCTTATTCCTTCATCAGAATACATTTTTACAAATTCCCATTCAGGGTTTTGCTTAATTCGTTCTTCGAATTCTTGTTTTTGAAAATCAAAGCTGTTCTTTTGATCTTCAAAATCGGTTGAAACTCTAGCATAACCACAGACTTTTTGTTTTCTTATTTTGCCTGTAACCTCATCGATTTTGATAGGAGGTTTTTTAGGAATTACTGTTATAGTTCTTTCTGACATTTTAGTCTCCTTTCTTAATGATATATTCGCTCTTTTTCAAGTATATATCAAAGATATATACTTTTATTTTAAAGCAAAAAGACCTAAATCTTTTCTGATTTTTGTTAGCATGAAATCACATTGTATTTGAGATAGGATTTTATTTTCTAGAAGATATAAAATTCTAAGTTTTACTTCTTCATAGAGTTTTTCTTTTTCGCTCATCTTTATCCTTTCTTATTGACGAAAAAAGCTGGCGTACACCAGCTTTAGTTTTGGGGATTCGAATTAACCGAAAACCTCCGAAAGGACTAAATAGGATTATTGTGAGTCAGAAGATCCTACATAGAACAGCACGTATAATTTATCAATTTCAAAATGGGTTTTCAATGGCCCAAGTGGGCAAGTTTTAGAAGAAACCTTCGATTCTAAAATTTTGTGTTAACTTGCCGTGATACAAGCCAAAGACCATTAGGTCTTCTTGTTCTCTTTTCTTTAGCGAAATTAACTGATTGTTATATTCAAAAGAAATTACATCATCGTTTTTATAAACTTTCCCGATGAGAAATTTGTCTTTGTATTTGAATAACATTGTTTCTCCTGAGGAAACTGTGTCTGTCCTTAAGAATGTATAAACATCTAAACCATCATGTATAAGCAGAACATTATCGAGAATAGTGGTGACCTTGGTTCTTGCTTTTCTTTTGATTTGGCCATTATCGATTCTTAAAGATTCAAAAGAAATGGTCGCATCTTTGACACCACCCACATTATTAGAAACTAAATCATCTAAAGAACAACCATAAACATTAGCAATTTTAATAAGCATATTTAGCGAAGGATCTCTTACGCCTTTTTCATAGTTATAATAAGCTCTTTCAGTTATGCCTAAAGCTGCTGAAATTTCTTTCACAGAGAAGTCTTTTCTTTCTCTTAGATATTTTAAATTGCTGGCAATTTCAGCTGTTGTTAGTTGTTCTATATTCATTTTTGTGTCTTTCAAATTGATTAACTAAAATTATATTATTCAAATTGTTCAAAATCAATGTTTAATGTAATTTTAATACTCAAGTTAGTTATACATAGTATAAAATTAAGATATAGAAAAATGTTCGGAACAAATCGTTCAATTTTGCATTTATTTTTTGTGTGACCTTAACTTCATTTTTTTCATCTTCTAAACTATCAAACACAGCGAACTATACCGACTGGAGAGGAGGGAAAAGTGGCAAACCATAGAGATTCAATAACAATACGCAGGGAATACCTGATAAAAAAGCAAAAGGCTCTAGGCATGAGCAATTTTGAAGTTGCGGAAAAATTAGATATATCTGCGCGTTATTATGCACGAATTCTTGATGGAGTAAGAGGTAGATGTTTGTCTGCAGTGCTATTAGAGAAAATTTGCAAAGTTTTTTCTTTTAGCGAAAAGGACCTTTTGAGACTGGAAGCTGAATTCCAATTAAAATCCGAAGAAATAAAAAGGACCAAAGATGCCGCATAGCATCAATGATCCCCGGTAACAATCGTGAGTCGCTACCGGTACCATATTTCAATAAAAGGAGGTTTTTATCAAGATAGTTATGAACGAAAAATTAAAAGAAAACATTGACGAATTCTTAATTACACTAGCTTTAAAAAGCAGGAGTGATACGACAATCAAAACCTATCAAAGGATATTAAATGATTATTTTGAGTATTGTCAGAAGAACGGCATAGCACAGCAAGATCGTCTAACCATTCTTGGCTATAAACGATATTTGGAAAGTAAGCCAAATAAACCAGCTATCTCAACACTTAAGATAATTTTTTCTTGTTTGAGAAGTTTTTATTCCGAAATGGAATTACAAGGAAGAGCGGTGGACATTGCTCGACTTGTAAAAATTAAGGGTATTCAAAATACTTTTGTTAAGTCCGCGTTAACTTATGAGCAGGCCCAAGCCTTATCTAAAAAAGCAACATTCAGAGCGAAACAAAGATACCACACTATAGTGGATGTTCGTAATGATGCTATTATTTGGCTCATGTTAACTGCCGGTTTAAGATGCATTGAAGTAGCAAGAGCAAATAAGGATGATATTCAAATTCTTAGTGAAGAAAAAGAAATCTACCGTTTATGGGTACAGGGCAAAGGGCATACTACGAAAGATCAATTCGTAATGCTTGAACCACATACTTATGAAAAGATTCAGTTTTATTTATCTCAAAGAACAGATGATATTCCTGCTTTGTTTGTCTCACATCCACATCGTTCTTTAGTTAAAACTAATCGTTTAGAATCTAGAGAAATTTCGATGATGGTTAAGGACATGCTTAGAAGTATAGGAATTGATGATCCTAAAATTACCGCTCATTCGCTTAGACATACATGCGCTATGCTGGCATTTGATAAATTGGGAATGACTACGGACCAAGTTCAACAAACATTGCGCCATAGTGATCCTAAAGTAACAAACATTTATACGGAACAAGGAACAAGAATCAATAAAGGTGTCGAAACACAGCTAGGAGATTTGCTCGGTCAAAAAAGGAAATGAGTTATGAAAGGAATGTTAGAACATGCTTATTTCCAAAGAAATGGAAGGCGTAGGGACTCTTAGAATTTCCCGCGTTGACCATGATTTTGTTTATTGTCTTAAGGATTCATGCGATTTATTAAAATTGAAACTAGGCAATAGAATCAGAAGTGAACTAATTTCTGAAGAAGTATATCTGCTGCCAATTCATGAGGGGACCAGGAATAAAAGTGTTCTCTTTATTGGTTTGAAAAATCTTAATAAGTTGTTTAACTTAGCTCAAGACCAATCCAGATCTACTTTAGTTGCAGAATGGCTCACAAAAGATGTATTCCCATTCTTTGTCAGAGGCGATGAGTATACATTAGAAAAATTAGAGGACCCATCAATGCGAATGAGTTTATTGTCCGATTATGAACAAGCTAAATTCAAAATTGCACAAATGGAAGCCAAGCAAAAGGACAACAAACCTTATCTGGATTCTATGATTGAAATATTCGGAAGAAAGAATGCTATAAGCTTAAATGTTTATTATGATCAGATATTTAATAGAGGATTCCCTAAAGGGAAATTCTTCGCAATGCTTAGATCGTTTGGAATTCTGAATGAAGAAAACCAGGTAACACAAGAATATCTAGATAATGTTCGTTTTAAGAAGATTACAACAATCTCTACAGTGTGTGGCAAGAAGATTACTACGGAAGTGGTGTTTGTAACCAAATCAGGCATTACTTTAATCGAACAGCTATTAAATTCTTTTGAAGGAGATAGCCATTTCAATGAACGAAACAAAGGATAACTTATCAACTTACACAATACATGAAGCAGCAGAGTTGTTGCACCTTTCACCAATCACCGTACGAAGATATGTAACCGAAGGAAAAATTCGCGGTTTTAAAGTCGGCAGAGTGCTGAGAGTGACACGTGCAGCTGTTGAAGATTTCATTAAAGCTGCAGAAGAAAAGCTAAAGAAATAATGGTTGAAGTAATACAAGTTATATCAAACGTTAAGTCTATCTTTAGCGAACAATATAGTGGTTACAACTAATGTTGAGATATCACTAGTTATCAAAAATATAGGAGGGAATTTTAATGAATTAATATGCCAAGACCGGAGAAGATCGGATTCGATTATTTCTCTTTAGATGTGGATTACTATGAAGATCCAAACGTTCAAGAGTTGTTTGATGAGTTTGGGCCAATCGCGGAGCTTGTCTACATTAGGGTTTTATGTCTAGTTTTTAGAAGCAATGGTTACTATCTTAAGATGACTGCTTCACAGCTAGCCAAGTCTCTATACCGTAGTTTAAAGAGCCAGTATGGGCCTAAGTTATCACTCGTGGAGTCTATAATCGCCCATATGGCAGAATACTCGCTTTTGGATAAGCCCTTACTGGATACGGGGGTGGTTTCCTCACACGGAATTCAAATAGCTTACATGAACATGGCTGTGAGAAGGCGTAAGAAAGTTACGGAATTTTCATTATTATCTAAAGCAGAAATGACGGAATTTAACGCAAAAGAGTCAGAAGTTATTGTTACAGAAACCGGGGTTATTGTTACAAAAACCCCAGTTATTGCAGCAGAAAGTACACAAAGTAAAGTAAAGGAAAGAAAAGTAAAGAAAAGTAATAAGGATGAAGAAGTGATAAATATTGATGAAGAATTTTACGAAAATTATTTTGAACCAAGCAAGTGGACTAAAGTCCTTATCGATAACAAGATTATCTCTAATTCAGATCTAAACATTCCGAAATTTAATAACCTTTTTAAAGAAGTGCTTAATTCATATTCGTCAGAAGATATGGCTAGAGCCTTCAGATACTTAGTTGCTTATCTTAAACATCCTACAGTTAGAATAGACGATATCTATGCTTACATTCGCCATGCGCTTATTACCAACACTGATTGGGTTTCGCATGAAGATGAACGTATAGCTTATTTTGAAGAAATGTCAAAACTACTGAAGGAGTATAACGATAAGTTAAACGATAATGATGACTCAGGATTACCATTCTAAATTTTATGAATGGATTCGAAGAGTAAAGAAAACCGAGAAAACTATAGAATACCTAGAACAGCTTAGGCAATTTTATAACCACAGATGGATGTCAATTGGTGGTCCTTCTTATGATAGGACTGGCGGTCATACAAATGATCCTCATTATGTGAAAGGCATGGATGACCTTTATCACATAATTGAAATTGATAAGAAGCTGGATGAACTTGAACTAATAATCAAAGATTACAATAACTTTTATGATTCATTGAAGTTTAAGTTTCAGCTGATACTCACTTCCATCACTTTTGGAAAACCGACAATGGTGGAAGTGAGCCATAAGCTTCATGTTTCTAGGACTATGGTTTACAAATTAAAGGAGAAATTAATAGAAATATGGAATGCAAAACAGTAACAATAAGTAAACGCCGCCTAAATTATGGGTGGCTTTTTGATATATATTTTGTAATTGTCGATAGTTTATTTATTAATAAAGTGTTATAATTGTGTTCGATATTAGAAAAAACATATATGAATTACCAAGAAAAAATAAAAGAATATCGTGAAAAAACTCTGGTGACTCAAACTGAACTAGCAAAAAAACTAGGTGTATCTTTTGCATCTGTAAATAGATGGGAAAAAGGAAGGTTTGAACCAACCATGAAAATAAAAAGGAAATTGAAAACTCTTTTTGATGAAGCAGGAATAGGGGGAGACCAATAATGAAAAAAAAGAAAATTGGAATTATTGATGCTGACCTTATAGGACGTGATAATCATAGATTTCCAAATTTAGTATGTGAAAAAATATCAGCTTATTGGAAAGAAAAGAATGCTGATGTCCACCTTCTTTTATCTTTTGATAATTGGAGTGATTTTGATGAAGTTTATATTTCAAAGGTTTTTACTGATACACCATGTCCTGATAAATTTACAAGTGATAAGTGGCTTGCACGACATCCAAAGGTTCATATTGGTGGAACTGGGTTTTATTTTGATAAAGCCCCTAATTTGCCTGATGAAATAGAACACCATATGCCAGACTATCATTTATATGATGATTGGATTCAAAACGAAATTAACGCTGCAAGAAAACAAGCTGAATCAGCTGGTTTGAAATTTAATGAAGAACGATATAAAGTTCAATTTAAAGAATATCTTGAATATTCAATCGGTTTCTTGACTAGAGGATGTTTTAGAAAATGTGGATTCTGTGTAAACCAAAAATATAGTTTTGTTTTTAAGCATTCACCTCTTGAAGAATTTTTTGATCCATCAAGAAGAAAAATTTGTTGTTTGGATGATAATTTTTTAGGTTGTCCTCAGTGGAAACCTCTTCTTCAACAACTAATTGATACTGGTAGACCTTTCAAGTTCAAACAAGGTTTAGATGAACGAATCTTAACAGAAGAAAAGATAGAAATGCTTTTTAATGCAAATTACGATGGCGATTTTACTTTTGCTTTTGATAAAGTTTCTGATTACGAACTAATTCATCAAAAATTGAAAATGATTAGAAAAACCAACCCTAAAAAGGGGATGCGATTCTATGTTTTAGTTGGTTATGAAAGTACTGATTATAAAGACATTGAAAATGCATTTATTAGAATAGAACTTTTGTTACGCTATAAATGCACACCTTATATAATGAGGTTTCAAAACAAAAATGAAACGCCATGGAAAGAATCAAAGTACAGGCCATTATATGTCGCTATAGCTAGATGGTGCAATCAAGCCAACATAGTTAAAAAGATGAGTTTCAGACAATTTTGTATAGCTAATCAGCAACTTAAAAAAGATCAAACGAAAAACTGCTCAACTATGCAAGCGATGATAGATTTTGAAAACGAACATCCTGATATCGCAAAAAAATATTTCGATATGCGTTGGGATGAATTAGAGATGGATTTATAAGGAGAAAACATTATGCCACAGTCAAATTATCAAGAATTAGATGTAACCAGAATTAAGTTGGATTTAGATAATCCAAGAATCAAGATGTATTTGGATATGCAATACAACAATCCAACTGCAGAAGGATTAGCTTTAGCATTAAGTGGTGGTGTCAGTGATGGAACCACATCTTTCGAATCATTAAGAGAATCCATTCGCGTTAATAAAGGAATCATTAACCCTATTATCGTAAATCATGCAGCAAATGGTGATTACGTTGTAATTGAGGGAAATACAAGAGTTCAAATTTATTTAGATTTCTTGAAAGACGGAACTGCTGGCGATTGGACACACATTCGCTCTATCGTGTATGAGAATTTAACTCAAGAAGAAATTCACTCTATTAGATTGCAAGCACACATGGTTGGCCCTAGAGATTGGGACCCATATTCAAAAGCAAAATACTTACATTATCTAATGCATCAAGAATGCTTACCTATGTCCCAAATTATTTCTTTTTGTGGTGGTAAGTCTTCTGAAATTAACAAACTCGTTAGAGCATACAATGATATTGAAAGCATCTATAAGCCTTTGTTAGAAACAATGGATAAAGACTTTGAATACAAAGATTTTTCAAAATTTGCAGAATTGCAAAATAAAGGCATTTTAGAAGCTTTAACATTACATAATTACACTAAAGAAGATTATGCTAAATGGGTTGCTAATGGAAATATTGATGTTGCCTTAAAAGTTCGTGAATTGCCTACTGTATTGAAAAATCCAGAAGCTAAAAATGAATTCTTAGCCACCAATCTTTCTAATGCAATTAAAAAATTAGGTGTTACTGCTCCTGCTGGAGTTGACCTTAATTCTGTTGATTATGTCGATTTGGCTAGAACATTAAGCAACAAATTATATAAAATCGAATTCTTCGAACAGAAGTTTTTGATGTCTGAAGAAGGTACTGAAAAGAGAAATGTTTTGCGTAGTTTGAAAGAAACTATTGCTTTAATTATTGGAGAAGAGGAAGAAGACGAAGAAGATGCCTGAGTCAAATAAACACATGATGTTTGTTGATAAGCTTCTTAAAGAAGCTAAAAAGATTATTCCAAGCGAATATCATGTTTTAATATACTCTGACAAACCAGATAGCGTTTCAAAACCACCTCGAACTGCAGAAGGCTTTGTTCCTGATTTAGTCTATTCCCATAAGGATTTGCTCATTATTGGTGAAGCAAAAACAGCCGAAGATGTTGAAAGAGAACACAGTCTTTCTCAATATGATAGTTATTTTCAAGAAGCGTTGAAATTTAAAGGAAAGGCAATTTTAATTTTTGCTTGTCCTTGGTTTACAAAAAATAGTGTTAAAAACATTATGCGCACCATGTTCAAAAAATATAATGCTCACATAGAATGTCATTTCTTATGCGAAATAGGGGAGGCCGAAGTTTTATGAGCAATATTAAATTCACTAAGCCAACCAATTTTGAAGCGAAACATGATGCCTTTGATTATCAACATGATGCATTTTTAGCAATTAAAGACTTAGATTATTCTGCAATTTTTCATGAGCAAGGATTAGGGAAAACTAAAATAGCAATTGACCTGATGCTTTATTGGTTGGAAAAGAGATCAATTGATACTGTTTTTGTTGTTACAAAGAAACAGTTAGTTAGGAATTGGGAAAAAGAATTTGATACTCACACGCATATTAAACCAAAAGTCCTAAGCGCAAATAGGGGAAACAACTTTGTTGTTTTGAATAGCTCTACACGTGTTATTTTAACGAATTTTGAAACAATTTCTTCTGAGAAAGAAAGACTTAAATTATATTTAAAAACTAGAAATGTAGCCATTGTTATTGATGAATCTACGAAAATTAAAAATCCAGATTCTAAATTAACTCAAGATTTTTTTGATCTGTCTGAATATTTTAAGATAAGAGTTATCATGACTGGAACACCTGTGGCCAACAGACCATTTGATATTTGGTCTCAGATTTATTTTTTAGATCATGGGGAAAGCTTAGGTTCTGACTTTAATGAATTTAGAAAGAACACAAATCTCTCTAACGATTTAAACCAAAACGAAATTAAACGCGAAGCATTTGAAGAGTGCGTTTCGGATATTTTTAATAATATTAAATCATTTACAGTTAGAGAAACGAAAAACAGTGGAATTATCAAACTACCTAATAAAAATTACTTTAATGAAATATGCGAATTTGAAAACGAGCAATATCAGATGTATGAATCAGTGAGAAACGAATTCCAGATTCTAATTCAAAAAGGTGATGAAACGATACTTGATGAAAGTGATGCGTCACTAAAAAGATTGCTTAGACTTGTCCAGATTGCTTCTAATCCAAGGCTTCTTGATGAACTATACTGTAATGTTTCTGGTAAAGAGGCAAAATTAGAAAATTTGGTAAAAGATATTATCAATAGGAATGAAAAAGTGATTGTTTGGAGTTCGTTTATTGAAAATGTTGATTATTTCTATAAGAAATTTAAAGCTTATAATCCCGCAAGAATTCATGGCCGGCTAGCCATTGAAGAAAGAAATAATTCTGTTGAGAAATTTCTTCATGATGATAGTTGCAAAATCTTATTTGCTACTCCGCAGAGCGCAAAAGAAGGGCTCACATTAACGGTAGCTAATAATGTTATATTCTATGATAGAGGATTTAATCTAGATGACTACTTACAAGCTCAAGATAGAATACATCGAATATCACAAGTTAAGGAATGCAATATATATAATTTGCTAATTAACGATTCGATCGATGTTTGGATAGACAAATTATTGAAAGCCAAACAAAACGCAGCACATTTAGCTCAGGGTGATTACAAATTGGCTAAATATGAAGAATTAATGGATTACAGCTATGGAGACATGGTTAAAGACATATTAGGAATAGTGGAGGAAAATGACTATGGAGATTAAAGACTATACCGAAGGTAAATTAAAAATTGGAAATAGGGAATGGGATGTTAAAGATTGCGAATTGCAACAGAACCAACTTTTGTTTTATGTTGATAATCCTAGAGTCTATTCTGCTTTGAGAAGCGAACCTGGTTATGTTCCAACACAAAAAGAAATTGAAGATCATATGTGCTCTTTAGATAGAATTAAAGAGCTCAAAGAGTCAATCAAGGAAAATGGTGGATTAATCAATCCTTTAATTGTTAGAGAAGGTGACTGGGCAGTTCTTGAAGGTAATAGCAGACTTGCTGCATATAGATTGCTTGCTAAAATCGATCCAATTAAGTGGGGAAAAGTTAAATGTAAAGTTCTACCAGCAGACATTGATGATTCTTCAATCTCAACTCTTCTTGGTGTTTATCATATCGTTGGCACTAAAGACTGGTCTCCTTATGAACAAGCAGGCTTCTTATTTAGAAGAAAAAATGCTAGTAAATTGCCTATAGAAATCATTGCAAAAGAAGTTGGCATTACCAAAGGTACTGCTGAAAAATACATTCAAGTATACCAATACATGATGGATAAAAACGATTTAGATCCCGAGAGATGGTCATACTATGAAGAATTTCTTAAAAATGGCGCTATTACAAAAGAGATTGAAAAGGACCCTGATTTAGAAAATTTGATTGTTGACCAAATTCAAAGTGGCGAAATCGAAACTGCTGCCGATATTAGAAAAATAGGTAAGATTGCTAAATCAAAAACCAAAAAAGCTAAGAAAGTGTTTGAACAGTTTAAAAAAGGCGAGAAAGATTTATACGCTGCATATTCTGAAGTACAAGAAGATGGTGGCTTCGATAAAGCATTCCAAAAGGTGCGTGATTTTAGGGAATATATCACAGATACTTCTTTTTCTGATAGTACAAAAGAGAGTGTTAAAAAAGCAGACATCCTATTCGATTTAAAGAAAATCAGAAATGCAATTAAGAATATTATTGATTCTTTGGAAGACAAATAATGAATTACTCTTTATCCGTATTTTTTAAGAAAAGTTTTGAAAAAGAAATTAATGATAAAATGATGTATTATTCTTACAAATTTGAGAATGATCTCGTTTTTGATTACATTGATTTTCTTATTAAAACTCCATTAAATGAATTCATTGAATTCATAATGAAAAATTATAATGTAAATTATCTTGAAGCTGCTGATATAGTTCAATTTAGTAGTCTTGAAGATTCGACCAAGAAAGTTTGTTCTGTTATTAAGGAAGCTGGCGATAAAGGCTTTCAATCTTTAGAAGTTGGTAAGCTTCTTGAAAACGATGGAATCGAAAGGAAAGATGGTGCATATTTAAAATATGGTGAAAACCAAGCGAAGACTGGATGTCAACTTGGGTTATTGGTTTTAATAAGTAATAAATTTTTCTTGTCTTGTTTAGGATATGTTTTCAATGAACTCGATGATGAGAAAAAAGATAAATTATTAAGAAGACTTATTTTGAGAAATAAGTTAGTTCAACGATTAATTTATAAAGCTTATAAGAATGGAAAATCATCATATCATAGTGAGACAGGTTTTTTAAGTGAATCAACTCGAAACAGAAGAAAAAGTAATGTTAAGACATTAATCGCATATTTCTGTGACACAAATGAGTGTGATTTATCTGGATTAAAATCCAGTATAGAGTTTTAATTAGTTAAATACTTAGGCACCTAGCGATAGGTTTAATAAGGAACACAAGTGAAAGTCTTGGACTGTGCCAGCAACTGTAAAGCTGACGAAATCAAATGACCATTGGGAAACCGAGAAGGTCGAAAGTAGGAAGAAGCTAAGCCAGGAGACTTACCTAAGGAATATATAAGGAGGAAGCTATCCTCTTATAGGATTCATTGCTGGGCCACGATGGTGTTATAAAAGCGATAGCAAAAATTTAATGGTGGATAAGAAAAAGAAAAATCTTATTCTGACCATTGCGCTTTCAATAGTCGCTGTTGGAGCGTTAGTGTTTGGTGGAATAATGATAGGCAAGCATTATTCTTCAAAATCAGATGGTCAAATTGAAATCAAGCTTATTGAGCTTGATGGAAATGTAAAAAGCGATAAACAAATAGACTTTAAAACCGGTGACACATTGGTTTATTTAGTTAAAAGCAACTATGAAAACGTAGTTATAGAAAATGGCATGCTTATGTCCATTGATACTTTTACTACTGCTCCGGACTGGTCTACTTTTATTTCAATTTATGTCAATAATGAAATGAGTATGGTAGGCATTAATGATATTCAATTTGTTAATGGCACATTAATTTCATTTGTAATGACCGAATTTATTTATTAATGGACCAAATTAGAAATAAAGGCTTCACAGTACGAGACATTACTTTGATGGCTCTTTTTACAACTATTTTATTTGTTCAAGAAGAAGCTTTAGCAATTCTTCCAAATATTCAGTTGACTGTTTTTCTTATCGTCCTTTATTCAAAAAAGCTGGGCTTTACAAGAACAAGCGTAATAGTCTGTTTACATGTTATCTTAGATAATTTAGTAATGGGCTCATTTAATTTTGCATATGTACCATTTATGCTTATTGGCTGGATGGTTATTCCAATTACTATGTGTACGATTTTCAAAAAAGTTGAGTCAAATATAGTACTTGCCTTTATTGGGATATTATTTGCACTAATATACTCTTGGATTTTTATAATTCCTAATTGTTTAATTTTGCAAGTATCATTTGTGAGTTACTTGATTGCTGACATTTTCTTTGGGCTAATGCTTTGTGCATCAAGTTTTCTAAGTATCTTACTATTATATAAACCAGTTTCAAAAGTATTAGATAAATGCCTAGGTTGGAGAAACGGGAAGGCTTGATATTGTTTTGAACTTAAAACCGCTTCTTTTTGAAGCGGTTTTTTGATACTTTCAATATCTATAATTGGATGAAACTTAATGATAAGCATTATTCTGCAATGAATGTTTGAGCTAATTCATGTTATATCAAACGTTAATAGTGGTGTTTAATATCACAATAGTTAGTTGATATATCACAAGCATATCAGAACCTACCTTTCAAAAAAATGGTGGGTTTTTTATTTTTTTCAAAAAATTATTTTAACCTCAATAAATCAATTTTTTTATTATACTAATAATTTTTAATCAGATTGTTATATTTATATAAAGGAAGTATAATTCAACTAGAAGTGGAGTTAAAACCATCAAATAGTCAAAATTCAAAATATCAACTCAAAGAAGAGTATGGACACTTTTTTATCCACTTTAAGTAGAATGGAATCATCAAAAGGAGGTCGCTATATGAAAACAATAGGTGATCGCATTAAAGCAAAAAGAAAAGAATTAAATCTCACTCAGCTTGAATTAGCAGAAAAGTTAAATGTTACTGATAGAGCAGTTAGCAAGTGGGAACAAAACGAAGGAAACCCAGATTTAAACATTGTACCTGCGTTATGTGACGTATTAGGCGTAACAACTGATTATTTATTATTAGGTAAAGAAGAAGATGATCGTATTTCGCTTGACGATATGGATGCAACAAAAAGATTGAATTATCTCATCAGAAAAGATGATGATGCTAATTTTGTAAAATTTGGTTGCACTAAATCCTTGTATTCTAAAGCAATTGAATCTTTAAACAATAAAAGTATTTCAAGATTAGAACTTTCTGTTTGGGAAAGTATCATTGATGCCAATGCAAAGAAAATCTTTAAAATTTGCTGCGATGGTTTTATTCAAGCATATAAAGAATTAGACATTGCAAGTTGTTTAATTAGAGGAATTACCGATAAATTTGTAAAAATGGTCTTTGACGTTGATAGAGTAGATGTATTTAAAGTTTTAGATGTGAGACACTTTGCAATAGGTTCAGATCAAAAACTAATGGGGCATTTATATAACGTCAGAATGAAATATAACGCCAATTCAGGCGAGAGTTCTAGCGATTATGTTAATGGTGGACATGCAACTAAAATTAGTTTAGAAACGCTTGATTATATGTTTGAAAACGCTAAAAAATCTCCTAAGTGTTTTGAATATATCACTTCATTCGATTCTCCAGTTGTTGGCCGCTATAACGAAGTGCAATGTGAATTTACGCATCTCGAAAAAACATTATTAGAATTGTCTATTAAACATGACAACGTTGACGTGTTCAAGAGAGTTTTAGCAATGTTTAAAGAATATGCTGAACTTTGCAATTACGAAACTGCAAATGGTATTTTCTACAAATATAACGCTTCTTACGTATACCACAGTGGTGGATATTACCCAATAGGCAGAATATTCTCTTTTGATGAATCAATTATTAAAAAAGTGATTCTTTGGGATAAATCTGAATTACTTCAAGAATGTTTAGAATTTAACAAATTAGCCATCAAAAAATTAACTAATGTTGATGGTAAACATTACGATAAATCAAACAGAGGAGTCTTCTTATTAACAGAACCAGAAATTGAAAGATATTTTAAATTGAATAATTCTAAAACCACCAAAGAAGATAAGTTTTTGTTAGAATGTGTTAATAACAGAATTATTATTCCTTCAAAGATTACAGAATCTAGAGATTTAAAGTTTGTTAAAAAAGTTTTGAATGATAATTATTATAATTACTTTGAATATGCGTTTGATGCTGTTACAAATAAAAAAGAAAAAGAATTCTTCAGATTTTTAATTGATAATGAATTGGAATCCTTAGCAACAAAATTGATGATGAATGAAAAATATGATAAGGATCACAAAGAATTCTTATTAACTTGTTGGAATTTCTTCAATAACTATTCAGCATCAAAAGTATTAATGGTTCAAAACAAAATTCTCGATGGAACATTTGATAGTCGTGCTTCAAAAATTGTGTATCCTGATAGTGAAAAGTTTAATGAATGGATTTGGAAAACCATTTTAAATCAAAATTATTATAATGAAAGAAGCCATGAAGCAAACGATCAAATTACAGAATGCATCTGCTCATTAAAAGGCAATAAAATTATTGCTTACATTAAAGCTCAAAAAGATGCCGTTTATGATAAGGTTGTTTCATTGATTGCCGCTGAGAAAAAAGCTGAAGAAGATAAACTTGAAAGAGCGAAAATAGTAAAAGGTCTTACAAAAAGTTATTTTGAGAAACTCCTTAAAGATGATGGAAAGGAATTATTCTACATTAAGCTTTGCGCTTTGTTTGATGCTATTTTAAGATTTGACTTTAAAATCGAAGGTGAAGATTTATCTGAAAGAATGAAAGCGTACTTCCAAAAGCTTGAGTTAGAATTACCACAACCACGTTCATGCGATGATGGATGGGGTTATATGGTTGATGATAGAGAATGGTTTGAAGGCACTGTTAAACCAGCAAGAGAAAAATTTGAACACATATCTAATCTTTTACATAGACTCAGAATGCAAAGAAACAATATTTCTCACGCTGAAACACATGATGTTGAGGAATTATCCATGGCAGAGTTAAAAGAATGCTTAGAATACGTGTTTTCAATTAATAAAGTGGAGGAATAGTTATGAATAAGTACCAAGAATTTGCTTTAAAACAAACCAGATATGTTATTTACGAAGATTCAGAATTAAAAAAACCAATTACTGGTGATTCGTGGATTGAGTTATCTTCTGCAAAAATACACGTGAAACAAGTAGAAGATTACAATGTAAAAAAATACTTTGTTCGAATTGATGGAGCTACTATTTCATCAGTTTTATTCGACGGAAAAGAATACGGAATTGAGGATCTTGAAAATTCATCACATCCTTCAGTTATAGTACCTATTGATTTTGATCATAAAGTAGACAAATTAACAATTAAGTATTCAGTTGTAGATGATATCGAAATTAAAATTGAATACGAAGATGCAGACAAAGATGCCTTTGATGCTAAAGTTGATAAGCAAAACCAAGATGAATTAGCTAAGAAAGCCAGCATTAAAATATCTACCGGAGCTGATTTGGTTAATATTTATTTTAAACCATGCAATGATTTAGTCGGCAAAACAACAATTGATTTATATCTTGCAAATGGCAAATACTCTCAACCTCCAATGGTTATGGGTAAGCATGATGTTTGGAAACCGCACCTTTTAAGTGCTACACCAGATCAATTGTTAGGAAAATTTGAAGTTGAAAATGGAATGCTTTTTAAATCGATTACTGGATTAGCAAATCATGCATACGGAGTTAAAGTTTCGCAATTTGATAAAGATGGTAAATTATTATTTACAACCGACTTTATCTACTTTGATATTAGATAAATGAGATATTTGTTTTTTGATATTGAATCTTCAGATGGGAACTATGGTATTTGTGAATTCGGGTTTGTTATTACAGACGAATCATTTAAGCCATTAATGAAGAAGATTTACTTAATCAATCCTAAGAAGCCTTTTTCTACAGAAGGTAGACCAGGAAGGCCTGATGTAAAACTTCATTATTCAAAAGAAGAGTATGAAAAGTCTCCTTTGTTTGATGATGTTTATGACAATATAAAATTTGTTTTAGAGCAAAAAGATATCATGGTATTTGGCCATTCTGTTGGTAATGATATTAATTATCTTAGAAAAGCTTGCGATAGATATAGGCTGCCTTATATTCAATTTGATGCTTATGATGTTCAAAAAATGTTTTCTTATTTTGGAAGAGAAAGAAAACAATTCGCTTCACTAGGTTCAGTAGTGGAACAATTAGTTCCAAAAGAAGAATATGATAATCTAGTAGAGCATAGATCTGTCGATGATGCTTATTTGACTATGCTTGCAATGAAAGCTATGTCTACAGAACTAGGCTTTTCTGCAATTGACATGATTGAATGCTGTGATGGTTGCAAGATTATTTCTAAAGAATTAATAGATCGAGTTAAAGCGAAGGAAAAAGATAAAAGAGAGCATCCTGAACTATATTCAAAGAGCGGCCACAAATGTGATCCTGCTCAAGTAGCGTGGGGCGATTTCTATAGATCTCATTTGCCTTTGCTAGAAAAAGAAGAATCAATAGGGAAAATCTGCGGAATTTCTAGAAGATTAAAAGAATCGTTGGAAACAATCAACAATGTAATTAATTTAATGAAAGAAAGAAATCTAGTAGCTTATGATAGAATCACTGGAGCAGATATGCTTATAGTTCTGGATGAAGAAGATAAGGAAAGAATGCTGGCATTATTCCAACATCCATTCAATGGAAAAATAGTAACCTTACAAGATTTCATTGATTCTAAATATTAAAAATTTTTATTTAATTTTATTGTTTGAACTAATCTAAGTTATATCAAACGTTAATAATAGATTTAGATATCAGAATAATACTTTGATATATCACAAGCATACCTCAATTGACATAGTCAAAATTGCGATGTCATCGAAAGAAAATGGTTTACAGATTAGGTTTAATTTAATAGAATTTTGATAAGATGAAATAACTGGCTCCAAACGATGGACCTAGGATAAGAGGCAGGATAAAACCTGTCTTTTTTCTTGCGGAAATCCGTAGTTAAAATTCCTTGCGCTCGGGTAGTACGCAGGGGGAAAGGAGAGCCGGTTGTGACTTGGAAAGAACTGGTGGCCAAGTGGGACAAAGAAGGAACCTATACTGAAAACCTTACGTTCATATGTCATATGCTAAGAAGAAAGACGAGCAAAACAAGAATTGCCTCTTTCTTTCGATTAGATAGTGTTAAAGAACTTCAGAAATTTGCTGAAGCAGATCCAAACTGCAGAGCTGCACTTGATTGTGAGGATGTGGTTGGTCATTATGATTATTTTCAAAACGCTCTTAAATTTTATAAGGGCTTTGAATATAAAGAACCGTTTGATGAAGATTACATCGATAGTGATGGAAAACGCAAAAAACGAATTGTTTATAGAACTAAGTTTTACATTCCAACTTTTAAAGATCGTGAATACTACGGAAAGAAATTTGTAGATCCGTTTTATGCTGACCAAGTAGAAGAATATGGAATGAAAACAGATTTAAAAGAAAGTGGGAAAGTTAAATGCCTGACGAAAACACAAAAGAAAAAGTAGAAGTATCAGAAGTTGATATGAATCTAGAAATAATCATGCGTGATGTGGATGCGATTATTCCATATGATAAGAATCCGCGTGACAATGATAATTCAGTAGATAACGTAATTGAATCTATTAAAAATTTCGGTTTTTTGGTTCCAATTGTCATAGACAAAGACAATGTCTTAGTTGCGGGCCATACAAGAATTAAAGCTTTAAAGAAAATGGGAATTAAAACTGTCCCATGTATCTTGGCTGATAAATTAACAGAAGATCAAATCAAAGCTTATAGACTTGCAGATAACATGACTTCAATGAATTCCAAATGGAACGGCAAGCTTGTAAGACTTGAAATGAAAGACCTACCTGAATTTGATTTTACTAAATTTGGTATGCCTGAAAAGTTCATGGACTTTAAGGATAGAATAACTGTTGAAGAAGATGACTTTGATGAAGGTCAATTTATAGTTGATGAACCGCATTCAAAGCAGGGTGACTTATACCTGTTGGGTGACCACAGACTTTTAGTTGGTGATTCAACAGATGCAAACCAAGTTAAAAGATTAATTGAAGATGAAGCTGTTGATTTGGTTGTTACTGATCCTCCTTACAATGTTAATTATGAAGGCAGTGATGGACAAACTATCAAAAATGACTTCATGGACAAAGATGCTTATAAAGCATTCTTAGATAAAACATTCACAAATTTAAAGGCATCGCTTAAAGAAGGCGGTGCTTTTTATATCTGGTTCGCAACCATGGAATTAAGAAATATATTTAATTCTTTATTTGATACAGGCCTTGAATTCAGAAGCATGCTTATTTGGAAGAAACCTTCTCCAAATTTAAGCTATGCAGATTACAAATGGATTTATGAACCATGCATTTATGGTTGGAATGGCGGAAGCCACAATTTCTATGGTGGTTTAGCCTGTACCAACTTCCTAGAATTTGATAAGCCAAGAAAGAATGACCTTCATCCAACAATGAAGCCATTGGACTTATTTGGCTACTTAATTCAAAACTCCTCAAAAGAGCATCAAAGGGTTTTAGATCTCTTTGGCGGTAGTGGTACAACAATCATCTGCTGCGAAGACCTTAATAGAAAAGGCCTAGCAATGGAATACGATGAAAAGTACGCCGATGTTATTGTTAAAAGATATTTGAGACATAAAGGTAGTTACGAAAACTGCTTCTTAGTCAGAAACGGTGAGCAGATTCCTCTTAACGAAATAGAGGATTTTTTAGTCCTTTAATTCACTGAATAAACCTCTGAATAATTGGTCCGATATAAGTTGCTATATCTTTGATATAGAGCGAATATACTAATGACCAAAAAGGAGGTCAATTATGGCAACTTATACCAAAACCCAATTCAAGAAAAGAATCGAAGAATTGAAAGAAAAATTAAGCTCATTAAGGCTTGAATTCGAGGATCTACAAAGTGACCTCGAAAGCGAAAGTTCCGACATCGAACCTTATGAAAATAGGGAAGAATTAACGGAGCTTCAAGAACAAAGACAAGAATGGTTAGATGACACAGCTTCAACCATTGAGGAAACAGTGAATTCCCTTCAAGAAGCCGAAGATAACCTAGACAACATTGAATAGGAGAAACCCATGGAGAAGAAACTAACAATTAGGGAATGGAGCATTAACTTCATGACCGAACAGTACACAGACAGCGATGTTAAAACCCAAATTAAGGCAGGGTGGTGGGATTGGTTCTGCAAAGACTCATCTCTTAGAGCCAAAACCTATAAGATGGGAAACATCATCATTAAGATTAACGGCAAAGGCAAAATTGACCTTGATAAAAACTATGTTTGGTTCAAGAACAATTGCCCATTGAATGGCCCACTTTATGATGACTTCCGCTTTGCGGACTTAGAAGATGGCGAAGTTCAATTTACTATTCAAATTGACTGTTGTTGGAACAATCACAAATATGCAGTTTTTGGAAGAAAGACCAAAGGCGGAGAATTCAGCCAAGAACCATTATTTGAATGCGACAGCGTTAGAGAACTTGTTAAATGGTTCAATGAACCTTGGGAGAATTAAATGCTTTTAGTTACTCAAGGAAAAGGAAGAATAAATCAACTCGGATTCGATAAAAAGACATCCGAGTATGTTTACTTCCACAAAGGCAGAGAAATTTGGAGGGAAAAAGGTGACAACGGCTTGTTTGATTATTTTAATAATCTACGCGCATCGAATTCTTGCATCAGTGAAGAAGAAGTAGCGAAGTTTCCGGTTTGGAACAGGTACGTTAAATCTTGTGATGAATATGAATAAAGATTACAACTTAGAAATTACCGTAAAGGTTACTGAATCAAAAGGCGTCATTATTGGCAGAAGTATTCTATTGAATAAGAACCCAAGATTTGTTGCTGGAATCTGGTCAGGGAATTCGATTGTCCTTTCTTGCCTAAATCCTAGAACTTTGCAGGATACAGAAGTGTTAATTTACACAACTAAAGAACTAGCAGAGCTTTATGAGGAAGGTAAGCTTGAGGGCCTTGTAGATATTGAATAGTTATTAGATAGTCTTAACTTTTATTAATAAAAGATTAAGTCTATCAATAAAGGTCCGTAAATGGGCCTTTTATGCTATATACCCGGTAACTTTAAGTTACCCGGTATATGTAAAAACACCAAATTTGTAAAAAAGGAGAAAATTATGTTTGAAAAAGTTAATCCAAAACACCCGGACAAATTAGCAGATCGTATTGCTGGAGCGATTGTTGATTTGGCTTATCAAAGGGAACTAAATCCAAAAATTGCTGTAGAAGTTTTAATTGGACATGGTACATGCCACATTATATGTGAAACTTCTATTCATATTAGAAATAAAGATGTTACAGCGGCAGTTAACAGAATTGCTGGTGACATCATTGTTGACTATAAAGAAGTGCCACAAGATCCTCATCTTTCAAACAACCAAGCAGGAAAGTTTAGATGTGGTGATAACGGTATATTCAAAGGAGTGCCTGTTAGCGAAGAGCAAAAGGAATTAACTAAGATTTCTAGAGCAATTTATGAAGGACATGAATTTGATGGCAAATACATCATTGATAAAGGCCGCTTAATTATCTGCCAAAGCAATGCAGCTTCTTCTGAATTAAAGAAAGAATATCCAGCAGCAGAAGTTAATCCAATTGGTGATTGGACTGGTGGAACAGATGTTGATACTGGCGCAACCAATAGAAAGCTTGGCTCTGACATGGGTGATTCAATCACTGGTGGTGGTCTCCATGGTAAAGATCTAAGCAAAGCAGACGTGTCTGTTAATATCTATGCTTTCCTTAAAGCGCAAAAGACTGGAAAGGTTGTAGAGCTTAGCTGTGCCATTGGTGATGAATTCATTGATGGTAAACCTTATGGTGAGATTGTTTGCATAGCAAAAGAATACATTAAATCAATCGGTGGCTTTGAGAAGTTTGCTGAATGGGGACTTATTCGTCCATGAGCAAATGGAAATACAAAAAGACAACGTCTCATAAGCCAATAAAGCTGGAGCGCTTTTACAAAAGTGACAGGTGGCATGAAGCTAGAAGGCTTGTAATCCTCAGAGATAAAGGGCTCTGCCAAATGTGTGGAAAGCCTGGTACTCAAGTGCATCACAAGATTCACTTAACAATAAACAATGTTGATGATCCTAACATTGCAACCAATCCGGACAACCTAATGCTTGTCTGTGACTACTGCCACAACGTTGTACATCACAGGGTTGGAAAGCATCAGCCTTATGCGTTTGATGCCGATGGCAATCTTGTCGGAAAGAAATAAATTTTATAGGCCCCCGGGTACCCTTTCTCAAGAAAAGTTGGAAGTACCGAAGCGCCCAACCTCAAAAATACGCGGGACCTAAAATTTCAAAATTCCATATTTTCAGGAGGCAATTATGCTAGTGTGCGTTAAAAAAGAATACGACAGAATGAAATCCCTCTTCAAAGATGTGGATGAAAAGAAAACTGAGTTAATAGATGAGCTGCTTAAGAAAGCGGCTTTTTTAAAGGTTCAATTAGATGATTTAGAAAAAGAAATAAATGAGTATGGAGCGGTGATTCACTTTAGTGATGGAACCTCAAAACAATCTCCAGCTTATAAATCTTTCCTAGCTTCAATAGGAACCTATCAAGCTATCATCAAGACATTAAACCAAATAATGGGAAGTGATGTAATTGATGAAGATGATGAATTTGATGATTTCATGAAAAAAGTAAATGGAGGAAATTAAGATGTCTTATAACATTAATATTCACGTTAATAAAAATGGAAAACTAGAAACAGAAGACTTTCCTCTTGAACTTTCTGTTTATAGGGAATCTAAAAGAGTAAAACTACTTTTTGAAGTTGATAGTGAAATTGATTCAGAATATCACTATTTAAAATTTACTCATAGAGACGCGTCCTATTTATATAGGGTTCACAATAATCAATTTGAAATTCCTAAGGCAATCACAGCTTATGAGGGCCGCTGGGAAGTAAGTTTTGTAGCTTGTGATGAACCTGCGAATAGCGATTCAACAATTACAGCAGATTATATCTATGCTTCTGAACCTGTAGTATGTGATGTTGTTAAAGGAAATTTAGGAATCATCCATACTTCAGAGGAATACAAATTACTAATAAAACTTGTTGAAGGAACGTTTGATCGTTTTGAAATTCCAAGTGGTGCAGAGTTTATTTGTGCTAATTTCCTAGCGAACATTACAAATGAGTTTACTGTTTATGTGCCTACAACAATTAAAAATATCAAATCACATGCTTTTTATGATAGTGGTTGTACTTCGATTGAATTTGAACCAGGTAGTCAATTAACAACCTTAGAAGCTAATGCACTTTATAGAATTACAAATCTAGGAAACATTAATCTTCCTGCTTCTATTTCTTCTTGGGGAAATTACAACCTTTCATACTGCGGTTGTGAAAGAGTAACATTTGAAGCCAACTCTAATCTAAGGAATCTAGGAAACTATTCATTCTGGAATCTTCCTAACTTGATTACTTTAGAACTTCCGGATAGATTGCAGACTTTAAGTGGCGGAACGGCTGTAATAAAAGCCTGTCCAGTTTTAGAGGAACTTTGGATTCCAAACACAATCAATGCTCCAATTCCTCAAAACGCAATTGAAGAGTGTCCGTTGCTTTCTAGAATTATTTTACAAAGTAATTTTAATGCAGCTGCTAACTTTGGAAACGTTACTGCTTTAACTAGAAATACAGTTATTGCAATGTTTAGAGCACTTAAAGATTTAACGGGATCTGCGACAAAAACTATTTCATTGCATACTTCGGTTATTGCTAGATTGGAACCTGAAGATCTAGAAATTGCTACAAACAAAAACTGGTCAGTTGGTGAAATTGGCGGAGAAGATGTTCTCGATGGTGCAACTTTCCATTATGAAAATTCAACAATTTCTATGGACATTTCTTTCTCTAACGGAACTGGAATTATAACAAATGGTACTGCAACAGCATCATTTACTTACAGTTATCCAACAAGCACAACGTTCAAACTTGTCTTTGATTCTTCTTATCATGAATCAGAGTGGGGCAATTATAAACTTTGTGAGGAAGGTTCATTTGAAAACGATACTGGTGTTATTACATTAAGTAGCGGTGAGGCTTCAACTGTTAAATTTAAGACTTATAGCAGCACTGGAACTGGAACCAACAGAACCTTTTCTAGAGTAAGGGAGGATAACTAATGGAATTGATAACTAAAAACAATAAACAAATTTTAGTAGCTTCTCCTGGTCATGTTATTCAATCCGTATCAAATGGCCTAGTTATTGGCAGGCGTTTGATATTTGGAAAAAAGGATGATATCAAGCATTACCATGAGATTCCTATCGAAGTTCAATCTGACTTAGAAAGCGAAAATACTCCAGAATGAGTTTCTTGCTATCATACATCGAGGAAATTGAGTCCGGGCGCATAATTGCTGGTCAAGAATTAAAAAGTGTCTTAAAACGCTTAAAAAGTGATTTAGATAATCCTCGCTATGAATATGATGAAAAACCCGGACAAATTAGAATTGAGTTTATAGAGAAGTTCTGCAAACATACAAAGTCACCTTTTAATGGGATGCCTTTCAAGTTAGAACTTTGGGAGAAAGCATTCTTAGAAGCTGCTTACGGTTTTAAATATAAAGAATCAGGTCTTAGAAGATTTAATGAAGCTTTGCTTTTAATTGCTAGAAAGAATGGCAAAACAACATTCATTGCCGGCATAGATTTAGCAGAGTTTTTCTTATCAAAAGGCGGAACTGATATAGTTTGTGCCTCAAACACTAATGACCAAGCATCAATTTTGTTTGAAGAAATTAACAATATGCGTGAACAGAGCAAAGCTCTAAGAAATGAGAAGCGCTCCAAAAAGAATATCTTCTATATTTATTCGCCTAAAAATAAAAACAAGATTAAAAAGTTATCTGCTCAATCTCGTAATAAAGACGGATATAACATTGAAGTTGGCTGTATTGATGAAGTTCATGAAATGACTGATAGCAAAGTTTACGATGCTATTAAACAATCTCAATCAACTAAACAAGAACCGCTTATCTTTATTATTACAACCGAAGGAACCACAGTAGATGGTTTCCTAGATAACAAGCTCGCTTATGTTAGAAAGATGATTAAGGGAGAAATCAATGACGAAAAGATTCTTCCTTGGTTATATACGCAGGATTCAACTGAAGAGATTTTTAATGATCCTAGTAGTTGGCAGAAGTCCAACCCTTCACTTGGAACCATTAAAATGAAATCCTATTTTGATGACATTATGAATAAAGCCCGAAATGACATGGCAACTAAAGTGACTATGCTTTGTAAGGACTTTAACATCAAACAGATTGAATCAGGTTCTTGGCTCACTTTTAATGAGCTGAACAATGAAGAAAAGTACAAACTTACTGACCTTTCAGATAGTTATGCAATTGGTGGTGTTGATTTATCTAGTACAACAGACCTAACTGCTGCAGTACTTTTGCTTGTAAAGAATGGCAAAAAATATGTCATTCCGCATTTCTTTATGCCTAGTGAACTAGTTCAAAAAAGAGTGGAAGAAGATAAGATTCCATATGATATCTGGGTGAAAAAGGGATATATAACCTTAACCCAAGGAAATCAAAATGACTTTTCTTTAGTTACTCAATGGTTCCTTAAAATGACTAGGGAATTTGATATTAGACCACTTTGGATTGGTTATGATCCTTGGAATTCACAATATTGGGTAAAAGAAATGGAAGAAGCTGGTTTCACTATGGAGAAAATACGTCAGGGTATTTACACATTAAGTGAACCCATGAAACAACTAGAAGGTGATTTAAAGAATAAGTTAATTAACTATAACAATCACCCGATACTGAAATGGTGCTTTGCTAATACACAAGCCAAGGTTGATGTTAATGGAAATATTCAACCGAGCAAATTAAATAGCAAACTTAAAAGAATTGATGGTTGCGTAGCTCTCATCATTGCCTATGCAGTTTTAACTAGATACAAAAATGATTATGAGAACATGGTTAGTTAGGAGGTTTACAAATGGGATTATTTGATGTTTTTCAGAGAAAAAAGAAAGTTGTAGCGCCTATTAACTATGAGACACAAGTCTTTCGTTCTACATTAAATTTATTCTCTGATTTTGGTGACAACATTAATGCTTCTGATGTAGTAAAAATCTGCATTGACAGAATTGCTACTCATTCAGCAAAACTTAAACCAAGATATGTTAAAACAGAGAATAACGAAACAGTTCAGGAAAAGAGTGGAAGTTTAGCTTATTTATTAAAGTTTCAACCGAACTATTTAATGACTCCATTCGATTTTATTTATCGTGTTGTAACATTGCTTTATTTAAATAATAACGCGTTTATTTATCCTGAATATGACCCTTACACATATGGACTAAAAGCATTATGGCCAATTAAACCTAGTAATGTTGAAGCACTAAAAGATGAAGGCGGAAATATCTACTTCCGCTTTTATTTTACTGATGCAAAACCATACACGCTTCCTTATGAATCGGTAATTCATTTAAGAAGATTTTTTGGCATTAATGATGTCTTTGGTGGAAGCGGAGCAATTGCAGATCATAATGCATTGCTTAAAACAATTAAAATCAATGACTCTGTTTTACAGGGTTTAGATAATGCAGTTAGATCATCCTTTCAAATTAAAGGGCTACTTAAGATTAACGGTATCCTTTCTGAAAAGGACAAAGCAGCACAAAAGAAAGAGTTCGATGACGCACTTAAAGAATCGATGAGCGGTGGAGGTTCTTCCATTGTTCCAGTTGATTTAAAGAGCGATTACGTTCCTTTAACAACAGATCCTAAGTTGGTTGATTCGACAACACTTTCATTTTTGCAAAAGAAAATCATCTCTTACTTTGGCGTGAGTGAAGCCATTTTTGATAACAAATATGATGAAAACGAATATAACGCTTTCTATGAAAGTGTTATTGAAGGCATAGCCATATCTCTTTCTGAGGCATTTTCAAAAGCACTTCTTACTCATAACCAATTAGATAAGGGCGAGCAAATAATCTTTTATTCAGAACGTTTGCAATATGCAAGCTGGAATACAAAGGTTCAGGCAATAGAGAAACTTATGGGACTTGGCATCTTGTCTCTTAATGAATCTAGAGCATTGCTTGGCTTTGAACCTATTGAAGGTGGAAGTAAGAGATTACAGTCACTCAACTATGTTGATGCCGACAAAGCTAGTGAATATCAACTAGATAAATTATTTAAACATCCAAAATCCAAGGAGGAAGTTAACGATGATTAAAAAAGAAACTCGATTCTCATCTATTGAATCAAGAAAAGATGAAGAAAATGAAACCAAGATGGTAGTGGAAGGCTATGCGATCGTATTCGATGAAGAAACACTTATCGGTACGGAAGAGCATGGCTTTTTAGAATCTATCGATAAAGATGCTTTAAAAGAAGCCAATCTTAAAGATGTGCCATTTAAGTACAATCACACTGACAATGTACTTATCTTAGCGAGAACTAGAAATGGTTCTCTTTCTTTAGAAGTCGATGAAAAAGGCTTGAAAATTCATGCTGAACTTATCGACACAACTAGCAACAGGGATATTTATAAATCCATTGAAGCTGGCCTTTTAGACAAGATGTCATTTGCTTTTACAGTTAAATCTCAAACATGGGATAAGAGTGGAAAGCTACCAAAAAGAACTATCACGGCAATTGATAGGCTCTTTGACGTATCTGTTGTAGACTTGCCGGCCTATGACCAAACTTCTATCACAGCAAGTGCTCGTTCTTTAGAAATTGCGGATGCAGAACTAAAGGCATTGGATGATGCAGAGAACTTAGAGAAAAGAACTGTTATTTTAAAGCGAATCAACATAAAAACCAAAATTTAGGAGGAAAAAATTCTATGAATTTAGAATTACGCTTAAAGGAAATCAAAGCCCGCCTTCAAGAAATTAGGGGCTTAGTCGATTCTGAATCAGATGTTTCAAAGTTAGAAGCACTTGATAAAGAAACAGATGACTTAGTTAATGAACGTAATGCCATCGAAAAGAAACTCGCAATGAGAGGTAAATTCGAACCAGAACAAGTCATCGAGACAAAATCTAAAGAAGCACTCGCTGATTTAGAAGAAAGAGGTAAGGCATTAAAAGAAGGAAGAACAGTCACTGTTACTGCTGATGGAGTCTTACTCCCTCAACATGTAGATGACAAAATCTCACCTTATCCATTCCAAGAAGTTTCTACTATTGTAGATCAAGTTCACACAGTTAACTTAAAGGGTGGTGAAACCTATAAGAAATCATTCGTCAAATCCCATGGCACTGGTGGTTTAACAACTGAAGGCAATGCTTATACAACAGCAGAACCAACATTCGGTTATTTAACTATCTCTAAGGTAAAGGTTACTGCTTATGCAGAAATCACTGAAGAGTTAGAAAAACTCCCAGCTGCTAACTATTCCGAAGAAGTTCTCAAAGGAATCAACATCGCTTTAAGAAAGAAAATCTCCGAGCAAATTTTAAGAGGTGCAGGAACTACTAATACCTTTAAAGGTATCTTTAGTGCAAACTGTGAAGCCTTAGAAGATGCTACCGATTTAGAAATTTCTGAAATCGATGAAAATACACTCGATTCTATTGTTTACGCATATGGCGGAGACGAAGAAGTCGAAGGTGGATGTGTCCTTATTCTCAATAAAAATGACTTACGCGCATTTGCTGGTTTAAGAACTAACGAAGGCCGCAAAGTTCATACCATTGATTACAAAGCACACACAATTGATGGCATTCCATTCATTATCTCTTCTCACTGTAAAGCCATCTCAGCGAGCGGAACAGAAGCTGGCGAATATGGTATCGCTTATGGTCCATTAGCTAACTACGAAGTACCAATCTTCAGTGGAGTTGAAGTTTCAAAATCTACTGATTACAAATTTAAAGATGGCATCATCTGCTACAAAGCATCTGTATTTACAGGTGGTAACGTAGTCGGATATAAAGGCTTCTTAAGAGTTAAAAAAGCTGCTGAACCAGAACCTGAAAATGGTAATGGTGGCAACGACGAAACTCCTGAAGAAGACGAAGACTAATTTAGGTCGGAACATAGAGAAAAGCCTACTGGTTGCAAGACTGGTAGGCCCTCTACTTGTTTAAGAGTAGTAGGAAGAAATCTAGATGGAATTAATAGATGAGGAGGTGTATAAAATGCAGACCGAAAACATGTTAGAAAAAATGAAAAAAGCTTTGCTTATCCCTGAATCAGAACACTACGCTGATGATGAAATCACCCTTCATATTGCCTCGTGCCGTCAGCTCCTGGTCAGTGCTGGAGTTCCTAGTGAAACCGCTGAAGGAGATGATAACGCATTAGTGACAGCTCTTATTACCATATATGTGAAGACTCACTTCGGATTCAATAACAATGGGCAAGTAAAAGAACTCCCTAAGAGTTTTGATTTATTACTTAGACAGTTATGCTTGCATACTGTAGAAGATGGAGGTTCGCCTTCATGATCACTTTCCCTAATTCCGGCAACATCTCCTTATTCCTATTACGTGTTAAAACAACTGCGGATGCCCTGGGCAACCAGGTCCTGCGATTGGTTGGCTCCAAAGAAGTGGTAGGGATGACAAGCTCTATCACTTCGAAGGAATTCCATGCATCTAAACAAAGCAATGTATTTGAAGATTTCAAAGTTTCTATTCAATGTTTCTTATATGACAAAAGTAAGTACATTTATGTTCCTAACGAAAACACTATCTACAAAGTAGAAAGAACGTATCAAAACGGAATGTGGATAGAACTTTATGTGTCAGAAACACAAATTCATATGGAGGACATTGAAGGATGGAATCTATAAAATTAGAAGCATTGCCTTATGAAATTGAGAAGGCAGTTAAGTCTTATTCAAAAGATGTCGAATTAGCCATCATTGAGAAGCTAGATTATACTGCTGATCAAATTTTAAATTACATCAAAGAAAATGCACCTAGAACATCTTATTCAAAAGATCATCTGGGTGATTCTTTCATTAAGGAAACTTATGGAGAAGGAGTAAATAAAACTATTGTTATTTATTCAAAAACCAAAGGTTCCATTGTCCATTTAGTTGAACTTGGTTTCAAACATAGAAGCGGGAAATTGGTATCGGCTAGACCGTTCTTAAGACCTGCTTATGATGAATTCGCTCCAAAAATGGTGGAGGATATGAAACGAATTATTGAAGGAGGTTCATGATGCTTAAAAAACTAAGAGAGGTATTACTTACAGTATTACCAACTGTTATTTATGCTCATTTTGATTACGATAATGAGCAAAACCCCGAACCACCTTTTATTGTTTTTCAGGAAATATCTAAACGCCCACCTCAATATGCGGATGATAGACCTGTTTACTATTTAAGGACAATTCAAATTACTTTAATTACTAAAAAGAAAGACGAAGTTTTAGAAGAAAAACTCGAAAGAGCGCTCCTTAATAAAGACTATGTCTTTTCTTTATCTACTGAGTTCAAAAACTCAGATGGCTCTATTTCTAGAGTTTATGAAATTAGGCTGGAGGATTTAAAATATGCCAAATAATAAAATTACATTCGGCTTAAGGAATGTTCATTATTCCAAAGCCTCAATCAGTACTAGCGGCAGCTGGAGCTTTGCTACTCCAGTCGCACTTCCGGGAGCACAAGAGTTCTCAAGTGAAGTTGTTGGTGGATCTACCAATGTTTATGCAGATGATACTTTGTATGCATCATTAGTTCAAAATGCTGGTAGAACTTTAACTCTTAAGTTCACTGAAATCCCAGATTCATTTAAAACTGACATCTTGGGTTATAAGACACTTGCTAACGGCAACCTAGTAGAGATTGCAAACGCACCTGTTGTAACCTTTGCTCTTGGTTTTGAATTCCAAGGTGATGTAAAGGCAAGACGTGTCTGGTATTACTTATGTAATGTCACACCAATTAGCGAAGCCACAAAATCAAAAGCTGATTCAATTGAAGCAAATAGCATTTCATTGACTATTACAGCTAGACCAGTTGAAGTTGGCGAAGATTTAGTAACAAACTGTGTAGCAGCAAAAGGAGACAGCAACTATGCAAACTTCTTAACAACTGCTCCAACAATTCCTGTCATTCCAACTCCAAATGCTGGAGGTAATAATTAATGGAACGCACAGTTAAATTCAATGGGAGGGAGATTAGACTTGCTTCTTCTCTTTTTACCATTATTTCTTATAGAAATGTCTTCGGGACAGAACTATTTGATGATGTAGAAAAACTTGAAAATCAACTAGATAAAAACAAAAACGATGTCGGTAAAGTTATCGATGTCCTTTTTAGATTAATTTATATCTTACACAAGCCATTCTATAACGATTCATATGATCGCTTTTTACAATCCTTTGATTTTAGTGTTTTAACTAATGTTGAAGAGTTAACTCTTTTAGCTAACACAATTGGTGAGCTTTTAGGTGATATCAAAAAGAATAGTGATGGCACTGATGTAGGCCCAAAAAAATAAAGCCAAATGAAAACATCACGGCAAATATAATTTTCAATTTGGCTCAACTAGGAATACCGATTCGTGATGCGGTATTTTTTGATATTTCCACGTACCTAGACATAGTCTCTATTCAAAAGAAGGTCTATTCGCAGGACGGAGGAAGTCGTACCGCAACCCAAGCGGATATTGATGCATTTATTGGTTAGGAGGTGAGGGTATGGCAGAAGCGATAAAGGGACTTAATATTAAGCTCGGACTTGATACAACAGAACTAGAAACTTCTATCAAATCCCTCAATTCCGAACTTAAAGATCAACAACGTGATTTAGCTGCTATTAATCAGAACCTTAAATATGATTCTTCTAACGTAGATCTTTGGAAACAAAAACAAGAAGCTCTTAATAGAGCACTTGAAACAACTAAGAAAAAGTTAGAAGAACAAAAGCATCAACTTGAGCTTGCAAAAGAAGGTGTCAAAGTTGGCACGGTTTCTGAACAAGAATTCAAAAAGATGCAACGCTCTGTTCAGTATACAGAAGCGGAGGTTTCTAAACTAAATAACGAACTTAAAAATACTGAAAGCAAAATCTCCAATTTAGGCAAAGTAAATATAAATGCTTTATCTAAAATTGGTTCTTCTTTAACTAAGTACATAACTGCTCCTGCTATAGCAGCTGGTACTGCTTTGACTGCTTTAGCTCTCAAAACAACTGAAACAGTTAATCAAATGTCAGACACCGCAAAGCAACTAGGAGTAGGCATTGAGTCACTTCAAAAATGGGAATATGCTACAAAGCAACTTGGAAGTGAAACAGAGTACTTAGATAAAGCATTTCAAAAAGTAAATAATTTGTTAGCTTCAATTGCTAGTGGAGATGATGTCTCAGAAGAGCTAGCAAAAATAGGTCTAACGATGGATGATCTAGCGGGACTTGATGCTGAGGGAGCGTTTAAGAAAATAAGGAACGCAATTTCTCAAGTTGGTGATGCCTCGACTAGAACTGCTTTAGCAAATGAGTTTTTTGGAGATAAATTAGGCACTTATCTTTCTCCTGTTTTAGCTGCAAGTGAAGCAGAACTTGAAGCATGGATGAAGGAAGCTGAAGAAGTAGGAATTGTTTCTGAAGAAGATGCAGAAATTACTGGTGCCTTAGGGAATGAGGTTTATTCGCTTAAACAAGCATTCCTTTCTCTTAAAACCGAACTTGCTACAGCGCTTGCTCCAACTATAACTAAAATTGTTGATTATCTAAAAGATACGGTCATTCCAAAACTGAAAGAAATTATTCAAAAATGGAAAGACATGTCTTCAGGACTCAAAAAAGTTATAGCAGTAGTTGGAGGTGTTCTTGTAGCTCTAGGGCCTGTAATTACGATTGTGGTTAAGGCAATAACAACTATAGGAAAATTAAAGGAAGCTATAACTGCGGTTGGTGGCGCAACTAAAGTTTTAGGCGCTGTTGCTAAAGCAGGGCCATGGGCTTTATTGATTGCTGTCATTGCAGCTTTGCTTCTTCAAAACGAAAATTTTAGAGCTTTATTAAAAAGAATTTTTGATATAGTTCAGCAATTACTCGATAAGTTGATGGAACTTGTCGGAAAGATAATTGAAAAGTTAAAGCCAATTCTTGATGTTTTAATGGGTGTAATAAACCAGATCATTGATGTTTTGGTTGAAATAATAGATGGTGTTCTTGATGTGGTAATGATGGCACTTGATGAAGTAGTAAAACTACTTGAAAAGCTCATCGAACCTATCACAAGAATCATAGAAATGTTAACAGCTATTTTAGTTCCTGTTACTCAACTTATAGCAAAGGTGCTTCAAGTTGTAGCCAAGGTTCTAGAAATGGTTATTAAATTAGTGGTTCAAATCATCGAAGTTGTTATAGAACTTGTTGAAGGAATCCTACCAATAGTTATTGAAATAATTAATGTTATTGTTGAGATACTTGGAGCAGTTATTAATGTTGTTATAACTTTGCTCGACATTTTAGTGGATATTCTTACTCCAATTTTAGAAATAATCCTTGCGATTATAGAACCATTAATAGAATTTATTTCAGGAATCATTGAGATCATTGCTTCCTTATTTGAAATCTTGCAACCATTAATTGATGTGTTTTTAACACCTATTATGGATATTCTTTCTGTTATTTTCACAATTGTTGATGCTTTATCGCCAATTCTTACACTTATCGGAAACGTTGTAAAAGCGGTTATTCTTCCCGTTCTTCAACTTTTATTCCAGATATTAAAACCAATTCTAGATATCCTTAACGCAATTATTAGTGCTATTAAATGGATTTTAGATCATACGGTCGGTTGGATTATTAAGTTAATTGAGAAAATGTTCGGTGGTGGAGATTTCTCAGTAGAAAATTCTGTGAAGAGTGGCTCAACAACTAATAACAGCTCTGATTATTCAACAACAACAAATAATGTCACAATCAATACTTCAGGTGATGTTGACATCGATTCAATCAATGCTGCTTTAGGAGGTGCTTACTAATGAGAAGAAAACTATATCTAGTTAACGAAATTGGTAGCACCTTCTTTTTCGATTATTCGCACAATTGTTTGGTTGAAGAATTGGATGGTCTTGGCTTTGAATTTGATGTTGATTACGAAGACTTCGATGGCAAGTTTGTAGAGACTAAAAGAACCATACCTCAAAAGCAGCTAGATTTAACATTAATATTCATTGACGGATATGGTGGATTTGCTCGCTGGAGAGACTATGTTACTAAAAGTAAAGAACTGCGTTTATTCTATGAAACTAGTGCCGGAAAGAAATATTGTTATGTGAACATTGTTTCTTCTTCAAAAGCACAAAAAGAAGCTAACATTTTAAGGAGCGAAATTAAGGTTGATTACCTTTCTCTTTGGCTAGTTAATAAGTCAGCTCACATTGCAGTAGAACAAACTGATGAAGGCAAAACTTATCCTTATGTTTATCCTTATGAATATGCGACTTCTTTTAATGGAAAAGTCACTGTTACAAATGAATGTTCCAGAGAAGTACCTCTTAAGATAACAATGGTGGGTAATGTTTATAAGCCAAGAATCATTGTTAGACAAAACGAAGTCCAGATTTGTGCTTGCAGACTTTTGATCGATGAACGTGAATCTCCAACGATAGAAATTAACGCAGAGCCAACTAATCAATACATAAAGAAAATACAAGGAACTGTGGAAACTGATATCTATGCAGAGCAGGACTTTTCATTAGAAACATTCTTGTTTTTGCCACCAGGAACTAGTGAGATCTTTTTTGATCCTGGTGTTAGAGAAAGATGCACTTGCGATATTTCTTTTTGTGAAGAATATGTAGCAAACTAGGAGGCCTTATGGAATTGATATTTTTAAGCGAGAGAAATCTCGCTGTTTTAGATCATGGTCATGCTAGTGATGATTTTGAAATAATTCTTGATGCTTTAGTTCCACAAAAGTCAAAGTTCATAGTTAATAAACAAAGTTTAAAAGCTGGAGCTGGTGACTATTTATTGATTAAAGATAGAAACTATTTTTATTTAGGAATAATTAATTCGATTGAGGATGAAGACAATGGAACTTTGAAAGTTACAACGAAAGATTTTCTAAGTAAATTTGATGTTACAGTTCCTGTTTCTTCCTTTAGCGGAAACATATCACAATTCTTACTAAATTTAGTTTCAAACAACTTTAAATCAAGCTCTGATTCAAAACAAAATCTTCCTTATTTAGAAACCGAGATTGTAGCAAGTAAAAGTGGTTCATTAATTTATGACGCAGATGCCACAGCAAACATCATTGATTTAAACGAAGAATTCTCAAAAACTTATGGTATTCGTCTTGCTTATGAAATTGTCATTCAAAATGGCACCTTTTACAAAGTAAAAGTTAAAGCAGTAGCGGTTAGAAAAGGTGTAAAAATTAAAAGTACCTTAGGAACCATTTCAAACCTAACAATTAAGGATTCAAATAATGATTCTTTAAACAAAGTAATTTATGTTCCAAAAAGTGATAATACTTCTCATCGAAATACTATAAATTATTTTCTTTTAAGTGATGGAACGATTTCAACAACGGTTAGTAGTGCAAAAAGAATAGTTCCTGTTTCATTTAAATATCAAAGTTACAGTGATAAAGATTATGATTCGCTTTTAACTAAAGCAACTAAGGCTCTTATTGATTCTTCGCTTGAGCATTCCATATCTTTTGATTTTGCTAGTTCAGTAAACAAACTAGAGGGGCTTAAGGATCTAGCTGTTGGTGACTTTATCGAATTTGTAACACCATTAAAAACTTATGAAACCTTGATAACAAAGGTTAAATATAAAGGAACTTTTAACAAAGTTAATGTGACTCTTGGCGAACAGAGAGTTTCTTTAACTGACAAATTAAAACTTTTAGATAGGAGGAAAGTCTAATGGCAATTATTAAAATTACATTTGATAGTGCATCTGTTACATCTAAACAAGATGCAGATTTGAACCATTTCCTTGTCTCAAGTCAAAATGGAATTTTTGCTTGGGTTTTAGGAAGATGCCAAGCATCAACATCAAACAACTATATAAATTTTCAATCAGGATACGTGCAAGCTTATGGAAGACGTGTTTTTGTTGAAAACGGAACAAGAATTTCTATCTCACTTGATGGGAATGCATATGGTTATGTTGTTGTCAGAATTAACTTAGGTGATAATTCAGCCACTTTAGAGAAAAAAGAAGCAACATCAACTTGGCCTGTTTTAACACAAGAAGACCTTCAAAACGGAGGCCTTATCTATGAAATACCTTTAACAAGGTACACAAAAACAACTTCATCATTAACTTTAGATTCTTCTTATACGCCACCTCAAATAGTGAGTGAATATTCTAGAGCATCTTCTTTGTGCAACAATCTTGAAAATAGAATTGATACAAAATATAGCGATGTTTGGGATTTTTATCCTGAAAGATACTCAAGTAGCAGTAACACCTATATTTTTAGAGGCATTACAACAAGCAATGCTTCAAGAGGAATTGGCTCAGTAAGCGTTGGTGGATGTACTGTTTTATTTTCGACAGCTGCTGTTAGTGGTTCTGGTGGAGTGGTTTATTACTATTATTCAGGAAGAGAAAGAAGCCTCTCCATGCAATTAACTAGCAATGGATTATACATAGAAGCTTCTGATGGGAGTCAGCCAAAATATGCAAGAGTTGTTAGGTAAATTATTAAACGAAAAGGTACTTGCTATCTATAAATGTGGTTCAAGAATTTATGGCTTAGAAACTAATGATAGTGATGCTGATTATACAGTCATCGTCGAAAGCGATTTTCAACCGAATGTTATTAAGTATAACAATAACGACTATTTCCTATATGGCAAAAAAGAATTCAAAGAAGCTATTTCCTTTAGTGAAGGGTATTTAAATTTTTTCTTAATTTGGATAGACAACACATGCTTGGCAAAAGAAAACTTAATTTATATAGATGATGAATATAAAAAAGAATTCTTTTCGCTCGTTGATGCCAACTGGGATTCAAGATTTAAAAAGTGGCTCAGTAAGAATCTTGACTATTATGGTTTAAGACTAAAGTATTCTCCAACTGATAAAATACTATATAACTTATACCGACTAAATTCTATAGTTAAAAACTATAGTAAAAAAGGAAAATTTGAATCAGTTTTCTTTGAAGAAGATAAAGCGTTATCTCTAGACTTCAAAGCTAATATGGCAACGCGAATCTCTCATAAGGCAAAACTAGAGGAGATTTTTTCTTTCTTAAAATCAAAATTACAGGAGGGCGAAAAATGAGCTCATTAGACATTGTTCTTACAATTGTTTCAGTGGGTGGAACATTCTCATCGATTCTATTTGCTTACCTAGCTTTTAGAAGAAATGATCGTGGTGATCATAAGCAAGAAGGCAAAAATGAAGGTGTCCTTATTTCTGATGTTGGATACATAAAATCCAGCATTGATAGGATTGAAAAATCTATGGATAAGTTGGAGCAAAACTATGCCACCCTTTCAGAAAGAGTGGTCAAAGTAGAAACCACACTTGAAGATCACATTAAAAACAAATCGATTCATAAGACCAGTGGAGGTGATAAAAAATGAGTCAAATATTTGTAAACATTCTAGTTTCTGTTATCTCAGCAGGAATCCTAGCCTTGTTATCATTTGTTGGCACAAAGTTATGTGCATTTATTGATAGCAAAGTAAAAGATACCAAAGGTAATGCGCTGCTTAAACAAGCAACTACAGTAGTGCTTAATGCTGTAAGAGCAACTTTTCAAACCTATGTTGAATCACTAAAAAACAGTGGTTCATTTGATGGTGAGGCTCAAATTAAAGCATTAAACCAAGCTAAAGATACTGCTCTCTCGCAGCTAACTACGGAAGTTAAAGATTACATTACTTCTAACTTCGGAGATCTAAATAGCTGGATAACAACTCAAATAGAATCTTCTATTAATTTATTAAAGAATTCATAAAATCGACCTAGTGGCCACAAGCTGCTAGGTCTTTTTTTATTGTGTAAAAAAGATGCATTATCGTATTTTTTTGTAACGTAATATAAAAATTTATTTATTTATAAATACAAAATTGAAAGTGTAAAAAAGTGTAAAAAATTATTTACAACAACATTATCATTTAGTACTATATTTTCGAGGTAAAACATTATGGGTGAAGCTGTTTCAAAATATTATGCATTTTATTTAAAAGGTCAGTATCTTGCTGCTCAAAACAAGCCTGTTGGATATCGTAGAGCACTGGATGAATATTTTAAAGCTCTTGAAATAAAAGAATGTCAACAAATATATCGTGCAATCCTAAATGCATATGTAAAGTTAAATGATATTGATAACACTATTAAATATGCTGAAAAAGCTTTTGAATTTGGTGATATTCCTGCAATGCATTTTTTAGGAAATATTTATTATCAAGAACAATTTAATAAACTGGATTTTGATGCTGCGTTTGAATGTTTTCATAAATGTATAGAGAAAAAGTATGTTCCTGCATATGTAAGCGTAGCCAAGATGTACCTGAATGGCCAACATGTAGTGAAAAGCGAAGAAAAGTATCTTGAGTTACTAAACGAAGCTTTGAAAATTAAAAGCAACGGCAATGTTGGAGAAGCCTTAGAGGAGCTAGGAGTATATTATTACTCAAAGAAGGATTTTATATCCGCTGTAAAGTACTTTAAAAAAAGCGTTGCACATGGTTGGATTCATTCAAACTTCCATTTAGCAGTTTGCTATAAAAATGGTGATGGCGTCAAAAAAGATTATGACAAATATGTCGAGCATCTATTAAATTGCTATTGTAAGGAAACATACGGAGAACTCGCTTTATTATTTTCAAATAATGAATTAGTTGAAGGTGACAACTTTATTTTTGAAACCTCGATATATTATTTAGCCAATACAGGTGATGCCGTAGGAGCGATTGTCCTTGCAGGTATTTACGCAAGTAAAAAACCGTGCGATGAAAAACTTGTCAATTATTGGTTAGAGAAAGGATTTTCATCAGCTGCTTCAGGAAACGGATTAAAAGACGACCAAATTGAAGCAATTAAAGCATGTGTAAATCCTCAATTTCATAAAATAATTGATGATATGGCACAGAAGTACTTAAAAATGAGGAGGTACGAAGCTTAATGAATATGCAATTTTCAATTACAGAATTGTCTAATTTAACAAAGAAAACAAGACCAACTTTGTATAAATATATTAGCTCTTACGAAGAAGGAAAATTAGACGAAATTCCTTATAGTTTTATACAACTATTCAATTTATTGAATAAACCAAATGTTACAAATAGGGAAGTTATAAAGTTTTGCGAAAATACTTTTTGCGAGACAACAACGAATCAAGAACTAAATGAAGTTCTGACATTAATTAAAGAAAATTCAAATACATTAGATTTGGGGAAAATTAAAGAATTCATTTTGGAGGAAATTAAAAATGGAAAATAGTATCATCACAGTACATACAGAAAAAGATTTATTTAATTACATTCAGTTTATTAGACTTTCAAAAGCAAAAGAATTGAACGATCTTAAAATTGAAAGCAACAAATCTAAAGATGGAGAATCATTTAAAAATTTCTTCAAAAAAATTAATAATAAAATTGGAAAATACGAGGAAAAAGATACATCAATTGATGAGTCTATTTCCAGATTAAAAAGTAATGTTCCTAATCTAATGAGTGAAGAAGATGCAAAGGGCTCCTTATTATCGCTATTTGCAGAAGACAAAAACGGAGTAACAAAATTACTATTTGCAATTAAAGTTGCATTAGATCATGAATATGAATACAAATATGAAAAAGAAGGACTAGAAGCTGCATCAACTTTTTTATTTAATGATTCATCGAAATTAAAATTGATTAAAAATGAATTAGAAAATTGTTATAAGGACATTGCCGGCAAATCTCTTACTAATGTGCAAAAAGGAGCATTAGCCGCAATTATTGTTTCTTCTTTAGCAATATCTGTTATTGTACCTGCAGCTGGAATTACTGGTGTTTCTCAAGCTGGCACTGTCTTAGCCGCTAAAGGCTTTGGTGATTTGATTCTTGGTACAACAAGTTCGTTAATTTTTGCAGCAGCAATTGTTGGTGGTTCATATTGCGTTATGGAATTACACAATAAAGAAGCTGTTCGTAAAGCGTTTAAAAAAGCTACTTTAGAAGAGCAAAGCGTTTACTTAGCAATACAATGTATGATTGTTAAACAATTAAGAAAATCATTAAGTGATCGTGAGTTTAAAGAAGAATTAGATTCGATTCTGAAATCTCTAAGTACATTAAAATCCGATCTAGATTATTTCTTGTTTGTCGAAAGAGAAGATGTTTCGCTAAACAAAAGTAAGTTGAATGCGTTCCACGGATTCGATAAAAAGTTAACTGATATTTTATTCTAATTAAAAATTAAGAGGTTAGCTGATTTTATAAGCTTTTATAAGCTATTTTAGGTGTACTTTTGCAGGCAATTATGGAGGAAAAAATATGACAAATTATATGGATGAATTATCATTAAAAGAGAACGAATTACCCTCCGTTTATATTAATGAACTTGTTCAATATTTATCTGACATGTATTCTCAGTTAATTAATAATAATGTTCCATTGTCTTCATTTCCTTCTGTGATGCTATGGGGACAACCTGGCGTTGGAAAATCTCAAGCCATTAAACAAATAGCTAACAGAATTGCTGAATCAACTAAAAAAAGAGTAGTCGTGACCGATGTTCGATTACTCCTTTTTAACCCTATTGATTTAAGAGGAATCCCGGTAGCAGATAAAGAAAAAAATAATGCAATATGGTTAAAACCATATATCTTCCAAATGTCAGATGATAAAGATGTTATTAATATTTTGTTTTTGGATGAAATTACAGCAGCACCTCAATCAGTTCAAGCTGCTGCTTATCAAATCACATTAGATAGAACCATCGGAGAACACAAGTTGCCACCTAATACGATTGTTATTTCTGCTGGTAATAGAATAAGCGATAAATCTGTTGCAAATAAAATGCCAAAGGCATTAGCGAATCGTTTATTGCATTTTGAAATTGAATCAGATTTTGATAATTGGAAAAGCTGGGCAATTCAAAACAATATCAATAAAAAGGTTATTGGATTTCTTTCTTTTAAACCTGAGTTATTAAACTGCTTTGATCCTAAAAAAGATTCAACCGCATTCCCTACACCTAGAACATGGGAAATGGTAAGTAATGTTTTAAATTATTGCAGTTCTTCTGAAGAAAGCACTTTAGCATTTATATCAGGATTGATTGGTAGTGGAACGGCTCTAGAATTCAGATCATGGGTGAATATTTATAACGAATTACCAAAAATGGAAGATATTTTTGCAGGAAACGAAACCAGGGAATTTAAAAATGCTTCTATTTTATATGCATTAACATCATCTATGGTTGAGTATGCTAAAAAAACAAAAACCGATTTAAAAGGAATTGAAAACTCATTAAATTATGCTTTAACTTTCCCTAAAGACTATACCATGCTTCTTTTTGAAGAATACATGATGATAGATAATAAAATCGAGGAGTTTGTTTTAAACAATCCTATTTCTAGACGATGGATATTAGATAATGCTCCTGATTATTTTGAATTACAGAAATGATTAACGATACAAGAAAAATTGAGAAAAAATTTAGAAGAATAAGGCTGCAGTTATTAACAGTTAATGGATTTTTTGCTTTGCTGTTGTGTGGAATCAAAATCAAATTAGTTGATTCGATTTCAGATGACAAAAATATAGTTATTGAAACTGATGGAGACACAATTTTTATTTCAAAATATGCTGCCTTTAATTATTCTGACAAAGAATTAAGAATTTTAATAATGCATGAATTGATGCACATAGCTTTAAAACATACTTATAGAACTAGAAAAAGGAATAAAGAAATATTTAATAAAGCTGCTGATATAGTTGTAAATTCTAATTTAATGTACACATTAGGAGAAGATAAAGGGCTTTATATTAAGGGTAAAAGACTAGAGCACACTTTGCCAGATGGTAAAGAGGGATATTTTTATTCAACCGATGAAGTTTATTCTATTTTGATGAAAGCAAAAGATAAATTTCTTCCATTTCTCGCTACATCAAACGGAAATGCTTCAAACGCTAAAAACACTGATGAAAAAGACGGTGATACATTAAATGATTTAAAAACATTAGGTTTAACGCGAAATAATCCTGTTGATAATCACGATAAATGGCAAAAAAAGAAAACCAAAAAAGGAAACAATAAATTAAATCAAAAGATATGCCAGGCGGCATATTCTAACGATACAAATAAGGATGCAGCAAATGTTCCTATGGCTATTGAAAGGATGTTAAAAGAACTCAATGAACCAAAGGTTAATTGGCGAGAATTATTGCATTCTTACATCCAAAATGAAATAATTGACTATTCTTTTAATCCGCCAGATAGGAGAATGCAAGATTCGGAATTTATTCTTCCGGATTTTAACGAACCTGATGTAAAAGTAGATAGAATACTTTTCATGGTTGATACTTCTGGTTCAATGAGTGAGGAACAAATTACAGATTGTTTTTCAGAAATTCAGGGTGCAATTAATCAGTTTGATTCGCATTTGCAAGGTCAAGTAGGTTTTTTCGATACTGAAATTAAAGCAATATACGACTTTGATCAGTATACAGACTTGTCCGAAATACTACCAACAGGAGGTGGTGGAACCGATTTTAATTGTATTTTTTACTATTTAAATCGTTTGTATAAAGATGAGAATAGGCCAAAAACGGTAGTGATTCTAACTGATGGCTATGCTCCCGAAATCATCACTCGTCCAAGATATGAATTTCAATTACTGTGGTTGATTAATAACAATGTATCCACACCAAGATATGGAGAAATAATACGAATAGAGTAAATTAGTTTATAACTACTTTTTTTAGTGATAAAATAAGAAAGATAAGTAAAACATATTTATGAAAAATATTTATACGATAGGCTACGCTACAAAAACAACTGAGATATTTCTCAATTGTTTAATTAAACACAAAATTAACTGTGTCATTGATGTAAGAAGCTCTCCTTATTCAAAAACCTTTAGCGAGTATAACAAGGAAAATCTAAAGACTTTATTAGCTAAAAATTCAATATCGTACTCAAATTTTTCTGAGGAATTTGGAGCTCGCCGCACAGAAGATGATGTGTATGAAAAAACATATGATCAAAATGAACGCCCACAATTACAGGTTTCTTTTAGAAAAGTTCATCAAAAAGAAAAGTTCCAAAATGGTTATAAAAGAATACTTAACGGAATTCAAAAAGGGTTTAATATATGTTTTCTTTGCAGCGAGAAGAAGCCTGAAGATTGCCATAGGTTTATAATGGTAGCTTCTTATTTCAAAAATGATGAGATTGATATCATTAATATCATTGATGAAGAAACAACTCAATCATATGAAGAAACGATAGCTATTCTTGAAGCAGAAAGAGATAAATTTATAAGAAAAATTAATTCTAAGCATAATGAATATAATTGTGTTTCGCTTTTTGGAGACAGTTTAGAATCTGATTTTGATATTTGGTTTAAAAGCGTTTTCAATAAAGAATCAAAACAAAATACTGCATTAGAATTTGGTAATTTAAAAATTGGTTATGTTAAAGGAGAAGAAAATGACGACTAAAATATATACAATAGGTTCAAACGGGAAAACTCCTAAACAATTTTTTAAATTGTTAAAGGAAAACAAAATAGATCTTCTGCTCGATATAAGGCTCAATAATAAATCTCAATTATCTGGCTTTGCTAAGGGCGGAGATGATTTTTTGGGATATTTGGTAAATGAAATTTTGAAGATTGATTACAAACACGATCCTTATTTTGCACCGACAGAAGAAATTTTAGATAGATATCATAAAGATTCAGATTGGGATTCTTATGTTTATTCTTTTAATAAAATAATTAAGCAAAGAAACTTTAAGGAATATTTTGATAAAAAATATTCTTCGTTTGAAAGAGTCTGTTTTTTATGTGTAGAAAGTACTCCTGAACAATGCCATAGACGTTTGGTTGCTGAGTCAATTGATAAGGAGGTAGTACACTTATGATTATTGATTTTCTATTATTAGCTTGTTCTTATAAGCATGGCGGTCGTTGCGTTGCCGGAATCGATTTAACGAATAAAAAATTAGTTAGGCTTGTTACTGATGAAGATGATGAAACAGGCGCAATCCCAACAAGTGAGTGTAGATGTGGAGGAAGAATGCTTCAACAAATGACTATTTACGAAATAAATGTTTTTCGTGAAGGCAAAAGAAGCGGTGCTCAAAAAGAAAATTATATAGTTAGAAGCGGGTTTGTTATTAAAGAAGTTAGAAAAGCAAGCTTTGATGAACTGAAAGACTATTTTACTTATCATGTTCCTCCTTTTAATTCATCAGCTCCATTTTTAACTAGAGATGAATATTATTCATATGCTTATGGAAAGGGCTCTTTAATGTTATATAACGCTTATGCGATAAAGGGAACAATAGCAAATAATTCTGAAAATAAAGCCAAGGAAAAAGTGTCATTCGATTTATATATAAATAAGGAAAAAAGAACATTTACAGATTATTCTTGCACAGCTTCTGGTGATGAATATTACAATAGACAATTTTCTGTTGGGAAAGCCGTCATTCTTATTTCGTTACCGCCTGAAGCTACAAATGATATGGAATGTGGACGTTATTACAAATTTGTTTCAGCTATAATTCCAAATAACACATCTAAATCTACGACTTATAAAAATACTTCAAACACCAATCTAGAAGACTTATTCCCTTTTTAGATAAAAAGTAAACTTTTACAATTAAAATTATTTATTTTTTGTAGTATATTAAAGGAAAGGTTTCTAACACGAAGATATATGTTAACTTCGTTGCTGGGAACTATTAACTTCGTTGCAGTGAAGATTTTGACTATTAACTTCGTTGCAATAAGACATTGAAAAACTACAGGAATGATACAATAAATCATCCTGTTTTTTTATGAAAAT
>CALEHV010000022.1 GCA_937876465.1 uncultured Bacillota bacterium
TTATGATATAATCCAATCATCTAAATTAATGTCTAGATAATTGGGTACCTATCATTATGCCTAGTTTTTTTGTCGATTAATTTATCGTTTAATCAAATAAAAAAGGATTCCATTATCTAAAGGAATCCTATGCACCCCACGTTAATGTGGAGATTTATTATTTTTTAATTGGCTTAATATATTCAAGTCCGCCCATATATGGACGTAATACTTCAGGAATCTTAATTGATCCATCTTCTTGTTGCATTTGTTCAACTAAAGCTGGATAAATACGAGAAGTTGCTAAACCTGAACCGTTGAGTGTTCTTGCAAATTTAACTTTGCCAGTTGCTTTATCTCTATATCTAATCATTCCGCGTCTTGCTTGATAATCGTGTGCTGTTGATACAGAAGAGACTTCTTTATAAATTCCCATACTTGGGATATAAACTTCAATATCATATGTTCTAGCCATAGAAGCAGAGATATCTTCTGCAGCTAATTTACTTAATCTAAATGTTAATCCAAGTTTTTCAACTAAAGAACATGCTTTCTTTACAAGTTCTTCGAATGCTGGCATATCGCCTTCTTCGGTTGTATATTGGAACATCTCAACTTTGTTAAATTGGTAACCACGAATCATACCTCTTTCTTCGGTACGATATGCTCCTGCTTCTTTACGATAGCATGGAGTATAAGCGAAATATTTCTTTGGTAAATCGTCTTCATTCAATATTTCGTTTCTATGGTAGTTAACAAGAGCGGTTTCCGCAGTTGGTAATATAAACTTCTTTGGTTCAATGTTTTCAAGGCCAAATACGTCATCTATGAATTTAGGGAATTGTCCAGCGACGAATCCTGATTCATAGTTAAGAATATGTGGTGGAAGCATGAATTGGTAACCATCTTTTAAATGTTCACTAATAAAGAAATTTAATAATGCCCATTCAAGTTGAGCTCCAAGTCCTGTATAAACCCATGTTCCGTGGCCGGACATCTTTGCAGCTCTTTCATAATCAATAAGTCCTAAAGATTCGCATAATGCGACATGATCTTTTGGTTTAAATTTGAATTCTTGTGGTTTTCCAAATTCCTTAATTACTTTATTGTTTTCTTTTCCGCCCGAGAGAAGATCATCATCTGGGATATTTGGAAGTGGTAATAAGAAATTCTTAATATCTTCTTCGACTTTTGCTAATTCTTCTTCATCTTTAGCAACGCCAGCCATGATTTCTTTTACTTTAGCGAATATAGCGTTAACATCTCCGCCTTCTTTTTTAACTTGAGGAACGGATGCGCTTAATTTGTTTCTTTCTGCTTTAGCGTTTTCAACACTAAGTAATAATGCTTTTCTTTTATCTACTAATTGAAGGAAAGGCTTAAAATCTACAATACATCCTTTTTTAGCAAGCTTGCTTGCAATTAAATCGGGGTTTTCAAATATTAATTTTTGATCAATCATTTTGCTCTCCTATCTAATACTTTTTCATATACATGTATTAATTGCTCTCCTAATTTTATTAGGGAGTTATTTTTGGCATACTCATAAGCTTTATCAATTGGCGGTTTTATTTCGTTTGATAAGACTTTATTTATGATGTCACTTACCTCATCAGCATTATTTCCTTTGAATGCATGAAGATTGTTTAATAATTCTTCATTAAGTCCTGTAGGAGATAAAGCTACGATTGGAGTTTTACTTGCTGCAACATCAAGTAATGTGATTGGTGCGTGTTTATCGTTATCAAAGGCGAGGTAACACGATGCTTTTTTCATCATCGAGCAATAAATTTCGCTATTTGTTAACGGATATAGTTTGAGATTTGAAGGGATTTTGTGTCCTAATCTAGTTAATTTAACAAGACTTTCGATTCCAAAATAGAAGAATTTATATTTAGGGCAACGCTCTGCAATTTCATATAAAAGTTTACGTTTTTCACGGTCATCATATGTTCCAATTGAAACTATATATTTTTGATCTTTTTCTAAACGATAATATTTATAGAAAATTTCATCTTCTAACGGACCAACAAATTCAAATCTTGATAAATTGACTCCAGCAGATACAACCTTAATGTCGGTTTTAATACCGTTATCAATTAAGACCTTTTTACTTGCTTCGTCTGAAACCAAAACTACATCAACTTTGTTTAATACTCTTAATGCTTTATTAGAAAGTGAATAACCGTCTTTTTTCTCTGTTAAGATTTTAGCTTGGTCATCGCTTTCACAACTAAGAGCAGAGAACGCGACTGGTATGCCAGCTTCTTTTGCGTCATTAATTTTTAATTCGTCATCTAAAGATATGAAATGAATCAAGTCATACGAATCAATGATGTGCTTAGCATAAGCAATGTTATTAAGGGAGAGTGCGCCCTTAATGTTTTTGACTAGACGCACTCCCTCGAAACTTTCGCTTTTGCTATTTTCATTAAAATAGACGCAAATTTTCATGTATTTTATTCTTCTTTTGTTTCTTCAACTGGAGCTTCTTCAGCAACTTGTTCAGCTGCCTCGTCTTCGCCAACTATGTCCTCTTGAGGAATAATTGTGAATGAAGAAACTCTTTGTTTTTCATCATCAAGTCTGATGACACGAACACCTTGAGTGTTACGTCCAACAATCTTGATTTGGTTTAAAGGCATACGAATGACTGTGCCACCATTGGTGATCATCATTAAGTCTTCGTCTCCTTTGACTGCTCTCATTGCAACGATTCTACCATTCTTATTTGTGACGTTAAGTGTAATAACACCTTTTGTGCCACGGTGTGATTCACGATAATCGCTTAATGGTGACATCTTTCCGTAACCATTTAAGGTAATGACGAGAATGTTTTCACCTTCAAGTGATGTTGTTAAACCAATGAGTTGAGCACCAAAGTCGAGATCCATACCTTTAACACCAGAAGCTGTACGGCCGATTGGACGGACATCTTCTTCATGGAACTTAACCATCTTGCCTTTGCTTGATGCAAGACCGATAAGTGCATTACCGTCTGTTCTCTTAACATCTAAGAGTGCATCTGTCTCACGTAAGATAATTGCAATCTTACCATTTCTACGAATGGATTCGAATTCGCTGAGTTTTGTACGTTTGACAACGCCTTCTTTTGTTGCAAAGAAGAGATAGTGTTCTGGGTTATAATCATCAAGTGGGAGGATTGAGACAATCTTTTCGCCTTTTTCAAGGTTGAGAAGGTTTTGAATTGGTAATCCTTTACTTGTTCTTGATTCTTCTGGAACCATGTAACCACGTAAGCGGTAAACACGTCCTAAATTAGAGAAGAATAAGATGTCGGTGTGAGTTTCTGTGTGAACCATGATGTTGACTGAGTCTTCACCATTTGTTGACATACCACGAACTCCACGGCCACCACGATGTTGTGTACGGAATGTTTCGGTTGTCATTCTCTTAACATAGTTATTTGTTGTGAGAACGATAACGATATCCTTTTGAGGAATTAAGTCTTCGTCTTCGATTGTAGCTGCATCATCGCTGATTTCAGTCATACGTTCATCGGAGTATTTTTCCTTAATTTCTGTTAATTCTTTAACAACAACTTCTGTAACCGTTTCTCTTGATGAGAGAATATGGTTGTAGTTAGCAATATTTGCTTCAAGTTCAGCTTTTTCAGCTTTTAATTTGCCTTCTTCAAGACCTGTAAGTCTACGAAGTGTCATGGCTAAGATAGCAGCTGTTTGTGGTTCATCAAACCCATACTTTTCTGCTAAGCTTGCAGCAGCTTGTTCTGGAGAATCTGAATGACGAATGGTATGAACAATGTCATCAATGTTCTCTGTTGCTTTAAGTAAGCCGTTAACAATGTGTAAACGAGCTTCATCTTGAGCTAATAAGAATTTTGTTCTTCTTTCAACAACTTCAACTTGGAAGTCTAAGTATTTAAGAAGAATTTCGTTGATTGGAAGAATCTTTGGTGCGCCATCAACAAGTGAGAGCATAATGATACCCATACTTGTTTGAAGTTGTGTCAACTTATAAAGTTGATTCAAGATAACTTCTGGGATGCAATCGTGACGGACATCAATAACAACGCGAACTTGTCCTTTACTTGATTCATCACGAATATCTGTAATTCCTTCAACTACTTTATCTCTAACCAAGTGAGCAATGCTTTCAACTAATGTAGCCTTATTAACTTGATATGGGATTTCGGTAATAATAATTTGTTTTTTACCTGAGTGTTCATTTTCTTTTACGAAAGCGCGTGAACGAATAATGATTGAACCAGTACCTGTTTCGTATGCTTCTTTAATACCAGATCTGCCAAGAATCATTGCTCCTGTTGAGAAGTCTGGTCCGTAAAGGTAATTTTGCATAAGTTCAACTGGTGTTAATGCTGGGTTTTTAGCTAATGCTATAACTGCATCAATTGTTTCACCAAGGTTATGTGTTGGAATGTATGTTGCCATACCAACAGCAATACCGTTTGAACCGTTAACTAATAAGTTAGGGAAACGTGATGGAAGAACTGATGGTTCTTGTTCAGTACCATCATAGTTGTCGACAAAGTCGACAGTATCACATTTGATGTCTCTAACCATTTCCATTGCAAGCTTAGTCATTCTTGCTTCGGTATAACGCATAGCAGCAGCTTCATCGCCGTCAACAGAACCGAAGTTACCGTGTCCATCGACGAGTGTATATCTCATAGCGAATGGTTGTGCTAAACGAACTAATGTGGAATAAATTGCTTGGTCGCCGTGTGGGTGGAATTTACCCATGACATCACCAACAATACGAGCACATTTCTTGTGTGGAGATCCTGGGAAGATTCCTGTTTGGAACATGCTGAAGATAACACGTCTATGAACTGGTTTACAGCCATCACGAATATCTGGAATAGCACGTGAAACAATAACTGACATTGCGTAGTCAAGGAAGCTTGCTCTGACTTCTTTAGCAAGATCTGTATCTGTTAAAGCAGGAACAATACCTTCTTCGATATCTTCAACTGGAGCTTCTTCTTCAACGACTTCTTCGTTTACTTTCTTTTCGTCTGCCATATTTCTGATCTCCTTTCATTAGATGTCTAAGTTCTTAACGAACTTGGCGTTTTTGTGGATGAAGTCTTTTCTTGGAAGGACTTCGTCTCCCATTAAGTCTGTGAATACTTTGTCTGCTTCAATTGCGTCAGACATAGTAACACGGAGCATTTTTCTTTGTTTTGGATCCATGGTTGTTTCCCAGAGTTGTTCTGCGTCCATTTCACCAAGACCTTTATAACGTTGGAATGGGAATCCAGGTTTAAGTTGTAATTTCTTTTTGATTATTTCGAGTTGGTCATCGTTGTATGCGTAATATGCTTTACCGTGATAATCAACCTTGTATAGTGGTGGTTGAGCAATGTAGACATAGCCGCCTTCGATGAGCTCTTTCATATATCTATAGAAGAATGTTAAGAGGAGAATACGAATGTGTGATCCGTCAACATCAGCATCGGTCATAATAACGATTTTGTGATATCTAATCTTTTCAACATTGAATTCTGGATCAACACCAGCTCCAATAGCTGTAATCATGTTACCGATTTCTGCGTTTGCGAATGCTTTATCAATTGTGGCTTTTTCAACGTTAAGAATCTTACCACGTAGTGGAAGGATGGCTTGTGTATTTCTATCACGGCCGTTCTTTGCCGAACCTCCAGCGGAGTTACCTTCAACGATATAGAGTTCGCAAATTGATGGATCTTTGCTTGAACAATCTGCTAATTTGCCAGGAAGTGTGGTAAGTTCGAGTCCAGTATTTCTACGAACTTCTTCTCTTGCTTTTCTAGCAGCTTTACGTGCTTTTGCAGCCATCATGATTTTGCTCATCATGATATCTGCAGTTTTTGGATTTTCTAATATAAATCTCTTTAAGTGTTCGCCAACAACTTGAGAGACAATCTTTCTAACTTCTGAGTTACCTAATTTGGTTTTTGTTTGCCCTTCATATTGTGGGTTTGGGTGTTTAACAGAAACAATGCATGTTAAACCTTCAAGAATATCGGAAGTTTCTAAGTTATCTTCGCCTTCTTTAATAAATTTGTGTTCAACTGCATAATCTCTAAATACACGACCGACTGCAGCTCTGAAGCCTTCTTCGTGTGTACCACCTTCGTGAGTATGAATGTTATTGCAGAAAGAGAATACTGTTGGATTGTATGATTCGTTATATTGCATAGCAACTTCACAAGTAATGTGGTTGCCTGTGTTTTCGTAAACGCCACGACCTTCACAGTAAATAACTTCTTCCATGATTGGGCCCTTATTGGCGTTGATATGTTGAACGTATTCAATAATTCCGCCCTTGTAACAATATGTTTCGACTTTTTTTGTTTCGCCACGATCGTCTTCAACAACAATCTCTATACCTTTGTTGAGGTAAGCCATTTGTTTTAAGTGATCGCAAATGATGTCATAATCGAAAACTGTGGTTTCTTGGAAAATTGTGTCATCTGGTTTAAAGGTAACTGTTGTACCCTTATCTGAACAAGCTCCAACTTTTTCTAAGTGGTTTTCTGGTTTTCCGCCACGACCGAAGCGCATCTTATAAATGCCGCCGTCTTTGTGGACTTCAACTTCCAACCATTCTGATAAGGCGTTAACAACTGAAGCGCCAACACCGTGAAGACCGCCAGAGACTTTATAACCGCCTGATTCACCGAATTTACCACCTGCGTGGAGAATGGTGAAGACTGTTTCAACACCTGACAATCCTGATTTGGCAACTTTATCGACAGGGATACCACGTCCGTTATCGATAACAGTGATTGTGTCGCCTTTGTTAATTCTTACAATAATTTTTGTACAGTAGCCAGCCAAGGCTTCGTCGATAGAGTTATCAACGATTTCCCATACTAAGTGGTGCAAACCTGCAGATGCAGTTGTACCAATGTACATACCTGGACGTTTGCGAACAGCTTCGAGACCTTCGAGAACCTGGATATTCTCGCCGGTGTACTTTTCGTTTGCTTTTTCATTTTCGGCATGGACATCGACTTCGATAGAGCTATCTAATTCGTAGTCGTTTTTCTTTTCTTCTTCCATTAAGCATTCCTCCTTGTAACTTTATGCTCTTTTACCTCATAGATAGAGGCGTTTTTAACATTTGTTGTAGTGGAAGTTATAAACACTTGTTCGAACTTCCTTAGAAAGGTTATGAGCCTTTCCTGATGTTTCCTATCAAGTTCTGACATCACGTCGTCTAGAACAATGATAGGTTTTGCACCTTCTTCCGAAATTAAGAAATATGGTGCTAATTTAAGGGATATAACAGCAATCCTGTTTTCTCCCTGACTTCCACAAGTTGATATATCTTGTCCATTGAGGATGAGTTTTATATCTTCTCGTTGAATTCCGATTTGTGTGGCGCCTCGTTTGATATCGCTATCTAACGCGCGCTCGTACGCACGTAAAGCCAATTCTTTGAAATTGTTTCCGTACGTTACGTAAGGCTCATATATAATATATGCCTTATCGTTTTCACCTTTGATCTGATAAATAATCTTCGAAAGGTATTTGTTAACAGCAGCAATGAATTCTGTACGCATTTTTACAATGATTTCAGAAACGTCGACAAGTTGTTTTGTTACAACATCAAGTTGAACACGATCCAGTGAAGGATTTTTGAGAATGCTGTTACGTTCTCTCAGCAACTTTTCATACATCATTAGATTTTCCAAATAAATTGGAGATTGTTTAGACAACGATGTATCGATGAATGTTCTTCTAACAGATGGTTGTGAACTGTTGAAGAATAAGGAATCTTTCGGTTGGAACACAATTACGTTAACGACAGATCTTAAATCAGATATTCGCTTGATTTGATTACCGTTAACTTTAATCTTGTTTCCCGATGGGGTCATAAAGACCTCTATAATCTTGCTCGTGGTTAATTGTTCCACTCGAGCCTCAATCGCGCCAAATTGGCATGATTTCATTATTAATTCGGAAGATTCGTTTGTTCGGAACGACCTAGCCAAGCTTAGAAAGTGTATCGCCTCAACAATATTTGTTTTTCCAGCGCCGTTTTCTCCAACAATGATGTTTAATCCTGGAGAGAAATCGATTTTCTCGTGCTTGTAGCTCCTGAAGTTCCTTAATATAAGATTAGAAATTTGCATTTTAGATAATCTTGTAAACCTTGCCTGCAGCTTCAATCACATCATTAGAATGTAATTTTCTGCCACGACGATTATCGTTTTCACCATTTACAAGAATAGTCTCTTGAGCCAAGTATGCTTTTGCTTCTCCACCCGATTGGATGATGTCTGCAAACTTCAAGAATTGGCCTAAGGTAATGTACTCTGAAGTGATTTTAATTTCAATAGGTTTTTTATTCATAAAAAGGCAATTTCCGCTCCTTCTTTGATATTCTATCATATATAAAATAAAAAGGGAATATAATATTCCCTTGTTTTGTAATATGTTTTTAATAGGTATTTTTGGCCTATTATGAGCGATATGGCGTGATTAACATATCGACGGATTCATCTTTGCTATTCTTGACAACAAAAGGCTTTGCTTCGCCGACAAAACAGATGGTTACATCTTCACTTCCGATAGCGCGAATTGCTTCAGTAACGTAACGTGAATTGAAGGACATTGCGAGTCTTTCTCCTGAGAATTCAAAGGTATCAAGTTGGGCGTTTGCAGAACCTGCTTCTTGTGATCTTGCAAGGAGTTCAACGCCATCTTGGGTCATAGTAATTTTTACAACTTCACCAAATGGTGCAACTGATGCCATTTTGTTTACAAATTCAGCAGAATTAATCTCCAAATAGTAGTTGAAAGTGTGTGGGAAAATTGAGTTTGTTGAAGGATAATTTCCGCCAATTAAACGTGTTGAAATAAGTGTGTTGCCAAAGGCAAAAATTGCTTTAAGTTGACTTGGATAGATAGTTACAAATTCTATTTGTCCAAGTGTTTTTGCAATGTCTGCAATCTTCTTAGCCGGAATGTTGATATTGAAGCTAATTGGGCTATTAATTTCGACACTTTTACGAGCCAATCTTGCAGAGTCTGTTGCGGTAGCAGTTAGGACTCCATCGTGTGCTTCAAAGTTGACTGCAGTAATAGGAGCCATCTTGGTTTCCTTTGTAGCAGCCGCAAATGCGGTCGAAGAAACTAATTTAAGTAAATCACTCGACTTCATATCAAACGAGTCTTTAGATAGGCTTAAATCGATTTCTGGATACTCTTCTGCTTTTCCTGTATTAGGTTTAAGTGTGCATCCTGGGTATGTAATCTTCAAAAGTGCATTATCGATTAATTCAAAATCAACAAATTCAGAAGAGCAATTACTTAAAATGGATTGCATTCTTGAACAAGTGATCATCGTGGAACCTTTGACTGCATTCTTGATTATTTCTCTATCTTCAATCATGTAAGGAACAATTGATCTAATTGTGATGCTGTTATCAGAACCTAAAAGTTCGATTCCTTTTTCTGTACATGAAATTTTAACGTTTTGAAAAACTGGTTTTTCTGCTTTTGCTGGAATAGCAATAGCAACAATATTTAATGCTTTCGAGAATTCTTCGCGATTAACTGTAAATCTCATATATATTTATTCCTTTCTAATTAATGTATTCATCATAATAATGTCTGTGGATTGTGTGGATAACTAATAGAATTTATCTAACCCATTTTAACACTCGACAAACGTAATGTATATACTTTTTATTTTATAAAAGTTATGATTTTAAGCGTTTTTTCAATTCGGCAATTGATTCTTGGAGGAGTGTATTATTTTTCAACTCATTTTCCACTTTTTCCACACCGTTCATAACAGTGCTGTGATCCTTGCCGCCGAATGTCGTACCAATTTTCGTAAATGGTATGTTGAGCATGTATCTAATTAAATACATAGATATATGACGCGCTAATGCAATTTGGCCTTGTCTTGAGCTACCTGTAAGTTGGGAAGGAGTCAAGTTGTAATAGTCTCCGACTATTTCGATAATTCTTTTCTCTGAAATACGTTGTTTTTCAACTCTGACATTTAAGGAGTTTCCTAATGCCTCGAGTGCAACTTCCATATTGATGTGTTGAGTAGGCTTGAAGCTGATTGTATAAAAGACAAGCTTCTTCAAGGCTTCATCGATATATCTAATATTTTTAGAGAATTTTTCTGCAATAAATGTAAGAACATCTTCATCAAATGCAGATAAAGGTATTGGTGTAGAAGCAATTTTGGATTTAAGAATTGCGATACAAGTATCAATATCTGGTGATTTGATTTCGATAGTTAAACCTCCAGCAAATCTTGATTTCAATCTTTCATCAAAACCTTTTAATTCAACAGGATGTTTATCACTTGTGATAACAATTTGTTTCCCTTTGTTGTACATTGCTTGGAAAACCTCGAAAAAGAATGTGTTTGTTTTTTCTTTGTCGGCTAATATTTGAATATCATCAATTAACAAAATGTCGTGGCTTAAAATAAAAGCTTTAAATTTATCAAATCCTGCGCTTTCTCTAAGACGAACAATTTCATCAAGAAAATCTGAAGCAGAACAGTAAACAACTTTTTTAGCTTGTGATTCGCCAAAAGTGTTGGCAATTGCTGAAAGCAAATGTGTTTTTCCAAGTCCTGAATCGGAGTGAATAAACAATGGATTAACTCCTTTTGAACCAGGATTGCTTGTAGCATATAAAGCTGCTTGCTTTGCTTCAAGATTGCATTTTCCTGTAATAAAATTATCAAATGTTAACGATTTATCAATTGATGCATATCTAAAATATTCAGATTCTTCGACTTTGTTTTCTTCTCTTTTCTCAACAGGCTTGAAATTCTCTTCGGTGTTAAAAACTACTTTGTAAGATGTTTGAGTAATGGCTTTAACAGAACTTTCGACATCTTTTAAATATTTATTAGTAAGAAGTGTAGCGCTCAAAGAAGAAGAAACAACAACGTTCATGCGATTACCTTCAATGGAATGAATTTTAGAATCGTGCAAAAAAGCATCGAACAATCTTCGATCATCAATCTTTTGTTCTAAATCTTGTAATACTTTGTTCCAAACGTGGACAAGATCAGTCAATGTTTCAACCATAATTAGTTCCCCTTTGTTTACAAAGTATATTACTTTTCGTTGATAAAAGAAATAGAAAACTGCAACAAAAAATAATTTTCCCCAATTTTGCATACAAAAAGATTAGATTTGGTCGGAAAAAAGTATAGTTATCCACATTTTTACACAAATTTCTTTTTGACAACTCAAATTTGTGTGGATAATTTAAATTGTTTATATGTGTACAACTTGTTTAGATTGGCACAATGCTATAGATTAATATCGATTTTATCGATATATTTTAATTAGGACACAATTATAAGCTTCCCGACAAATTAATCACATTTTATCAATAAAATCTTTAAATTCTTAATTGCAAATCAAAACTTTTTTGCACTAAAATGTGGAAAACTTTTGATTGGTAAATTTTAAAATAAAATAAGAAACGCACACACACACACGAAATTGCGAATTAATATAAAAACGAAAATTTAGATGTTATTTTGTGAACCAAATTATCAAAAAAATTAACTTTTAAAATACTTTAATATGTAAAACAAATTTCACTATGAACTTAATATTGAACAAAACTTTAAGGAAAATATAATATTATGTACAATCTAAGAGGAAATAGGATGTTTATAAAAAGAAAATTAGTTTTGATGGGTTTGGCCTTTAGCGGTGTTTTAGCGTCGTGTTCATATAAACCGTTGGTAAATAAGATGGAAAAAATTTCAGATACTGTTTCTGAAATGATTTTTGAAAAATCTAACTCTCTTTTGGATAAAATGAGTTTTGCTGATTTGTCCGAAAAAAGAAATTTGTGTAATTCTCTTATTTCAGATAAAGATGTTTTTAAACAAGAAACGATTAATAACTATATTAAAAGAAGTGTTTTACAAGAAGTTGAAATCGGAGAAGAAAACAATCAAACCAATTTGGAAGAAGGATGGATAGAATTTGAAGAGGAAATAGAAGAATATTGCCCAGAAATAAATTGTTGTGAAGCTGAATACAATTTTATATACAACAGTCTTGAAACTAACGAAAAACAAGCTGTTAAAGATAATTTGGAAAATATACCTGAACTTGAATATCTCTACGATATGGGAGAATTAAATGATTTTTCGTTCAAAAAATATATAGAAAATTGTTCTTCTATCAAAGATAATCTTGAGAATTTTAACAATGTTATTTGCGAAGCCAAAACTCAAAGCGAAAATCAATTTGAAGATAACGGATCTGCTGATGGAAACGGACCAAAACATCTTATTCCAGAAGCTTTAATTGCCACAGGAGTTTCAGAAGCTTTGCTGGCAACAATAATAGGATCGGCATCAACAGCTTCTGTAAGCATTGCTGTACCTATTGTTGGGTGGATTCTTTGTGCGGCAGCTATTACTGCTCTTCTTATTGTTATAGCTTGTAATTGGGAAACTATTTGCAATGCTTTTGACGCAATAATTAATTATTTGTGTGAGCAATTCAGTAATATAGCTGATTTGATTGTTGGCAGTCAAGAAAGCATTATAGAAACTGCTGCACAAGAAATTTTTGATGGGGCACTTGATCGAACACAGAAAAAATTAGGTAATGATTCTGGATGGTCTGATAAAGAATTAAAAGAAGCATTATCTAAAGCTATTCAAAAAGGAACAACTAGAATTGATGCTCAAACCGGCCTTAGAATATTGGCTGAGGAATCCGTGAACAAAAGACCAAATGTTTATCTTGGGAAGTTTCGACCTGACCAAGAAGATAAAGTTGACGGAAATTACATACATTATTGCGAACAAGATCCATATGGCTTATGTTTTGATTTCAAGGAATATGACGATTATAAAAATACTCATGATATGTGGTATTTAAATGCCATGTTTTTAGAATATTGCATTGGTTTAAATTGCATTTTTAAATTGTGTTCAAATCCTGACAATCATTATAAATACGATATTATTAATCTTGATACTAATATCAATAAACCGCCTGTTATTTATAGGGCGATTGGCGTTAGAACCAAGCAAAAAGCAATTATGAGAGAAAATGATACATACGCAAAAGAACTACAATATATTCATGCTCGTGGATATAATTGGAAATATCAAGGAGTTTTGCCTGTCACTGCAGACCATTTTGAAAACTAATTATGAATAAAGAATACATTGAAACAAAAGGGATTGAATGGGAATTTGATTCTGATTATTCGAAAATAGATAGAGTTTACTCTAAGTCTCATTTTCCTACGATTGAATCGTTTTTATATCACTACAAAGATTTGCTAACTAAAAACAATATTGATAAGGATGACTTGCAAAAAAGAGTCCGTTTTCAGAGAAAAATACTTTTTAATCAATTTAAAGAACATCCGTTTTCTTCGGGAGAAAAATTTCCAAATGAGTATGAAAGAATTTGTTTTAAAACAGAGTTATTAGGATACCCATCAACAGAAGATTTTAAACAAATTTTTGAAATTTATGATTTTTTATTAAAAAAAGAAAATCGTAAAAATTTGGATTACAACATTTGTTGTTGCACTTGGTATGATTGGCCAAATTCTATTTGCGCAAATTTGCTATTTTATGAGAATTTAGATTACGGTCAACATAGATACAGATATGAAAAAGAACCAACTTTTAAATATTACCACACTAAAAGGCTACCAATTAATTATAGCGGATTAGTGCCTTACCTTTATCTTTATGGATATATTGAAGAGTGCAAAAAAGCTATAGATTTAGTGTACAAATTTTTGAAATATTTCCCTGAACATACACTACTTCTTTTAATTTCTTTATTTAATTTTACTTTATTTTGTGGAGAGGAAATTTACGAATTTAGTAATGAACGTTTTCTTCAATTTTTATTACAAAATAACAAATTAAGAGAATATTGGAAAAGTCACTCAAAAGATTCTTTATCTGACGTTTTAGTTGAATCTGAAATACCTTACATAAATCAATGGGAATTTCGTCAGGACAAATTTGTGATTATAAATAACGAAGAAAAGTTTGTTGGTAAATTTTATAATTTCACATTAAACGATTATGTTCCTGAGAAATATTTCGATCTAGATTTCTTACGCTGTGAATTAAAAAATAAAAACAAAAACTAATTATGAATAAAGAATACATTGAAACAGAAGCAATTAAATGGAGGTTTGATTCTGATTATAGAAAAATAGATAGCGCTTATACTTGGTCTTATTTTCCTACGATTGAATCGTTCTTATATCACTACAAAGATTTGCTAACTGAAAACAATATTGATAAGGATGACTTGCAAAAAAGAGTTCTTTTTCAAAGAAAAATACGCTACAACTACTTGAAGAGTCTGTGGAATTTGTCGAACGACGAACTTTTAAAAGCTTACAATATTTGTTATTATGAAACCCAATTATCAGGTTACCCAACAAAAGAAGATTTTAAACAAATTTTTGAAATTTACGAATTTTTATTAAAAAAAGAAAATCGCAAAAATTTGGATTACAATTTATGCTGTGCAGCTTGGGATGATAGACCCCACTCTGTATGTGCAAATTTGATTCTTTATGAAAATTTAAACTTAAATTTTGCTCAACATAGATTTAGAAATATTAAAAAACCAGATTTTAAATGCAATCATACAGAGAAGTTGCCTATTAATTTTAGCGGTTTAATACCATATCTTTATCTTTATGGATACATTGAAGAATGTAAAAAAGCTGTAGATATAGCATATGATTTTATAAAACATTTTCCTGAACATACATTGCTTCTTTTGATTTCGTTATTTAATTTTTCGTTATTTTGTGGCGAAGAAATTTATGAATTTAGTAACAAACGTTTTCTTAAGTTTTTACTCAAAAACAATAAATTAAGGGAATATTGGAAAGCCCATCAAAAAGACAAATTGTCTGATGTCCGGGTTGATTCGGAAAGACCATATATTTATCATTCCGAATTTCAATTTAATAAATGCGAAATCGTTAACAACGAAGAAAAATTAATAGGTAAATTTTATAGCTTTACTTTAAACGACTACATACCTGAGAAATATTTTGATATAGATTTCCTAAATCAGAATATAAAAAACAAAAATAAAAATTAATTTATTTTGAAATTTTTTTATTCAATTTCTTTGACTTATTTTTATCGTGCATATACAATATGTAGCGCGTGTAAAAACACAAGGAGATTAACTATTAAGAATCAAGATAAAAATTCAAAATAATTAATTTCCATA
>CALEHV010000023.1 GCA_937876465.1 uncultured Bacillota bacterium
CTTGATAATTTTCAATGAGGTCATCAACACTTCCGATAGTGTTAATTAGTTAGAAATATTTCGACAACAAAGCGGCTTTGTTTTTTCTTAATTCTATGAGCTGATTTTCATTGTTCCTTATTGCTCTATATATTGTTTCTAATTTTGAATTTATAAGTTTGCTATCTTTAAAAACAGGAATAGAGATTTTTTCTAGCATCCCTTTTGTAATGAATTTTATTACAGAACCTTGTGAGTTGTTTTGCAATTCACTAATACTTAATTCTGCTTCTTTAAGAAATAAGAAAAAATGTTTATTTGGGTGAAGCATATACGTTCTTTGATATGCATTGCATTTGCCAGAATAGTATTTAACTGATATTTCCCCATTTCCAGCAATTACAATGAGGTCATCATCAAATGAATAACTATCTATTGATAAAACATCTTGTCCACAAGTGAAGAATGGATAATCACCATCTGGTGTAGCTGCATCAGCATTTAATTTCCCTGTTTTTATTTCGCAACACGATCCTAAATTAAGGTCTGTAGATATGCAATTTTGCATTTTGTACTTTTTATACATTAAAGTAGATTCTTCACGTAATTTGTCTATGATTTCCTGCTTTTTCTCTATCAAATCGTCAATGGTTCCGATAGTGTTAATTAGTTAGAAATATTTTGATAATAAATTTTGTTTAACTGCCTTAAGCTTCTCGATCTTTTTTTGTGTCTTCAATTCTAATTCGATCAGGCTCGCTAACTTTGTTTGATAGTTGATAAAATCGCTATCGGCTAACATGGGAATTTTTATTGCTGTGAATGTAGACTCATTAAGTGATGGGCGAGTTGAGGCTTGAGATGATAAATAGAGAATATTTTGTATTGATTCTTGAGAAAAGAAATCCCTTAAATACTCTCTGTAATATGGCTTGGTTGGCTTTATTTTTAATAAAGCAACATTGAATGCTCCGGATATCCCATATCTTACTTTTCCGGCTTCTCCATACTTATCCATCATGATATCTAATTCGTCGCATAGGTGGTTTCTTTTTGATACCGGAATATATGTTAAATGCGAATCTGAGCTATAGTCTCTATTCTGAACAAAGCGGACATAACCGTCTTTTTCTTCGTAGATATGGACTTCTTTTGGTGGTTGTGCCCCATTCTCTAATTCGATTATTTTTAGAACATCGTCTTCATAATAGGACAAGGCTATCGCATTTTTAAAAATAGAAGCCCTCTCTTTTTTAATCGAAATAAGAATTTGCTGATATTTTTCAATCAAATTATCAACACTTCCAATAGTGTTAACTATCTGATGGGATTTGCTTGGCATTTTGATAGAACAAAAAGTGTTATATTTATGTAAAAATCAAAGAAAATATGATAAAATATTTTCTAGTTTAATGTAAAAACTATAGGGAGTGATTGCTGTGGTATACGAGTCAGTAGTTGAAGAGACAATTATTTCTTTGTTAATAAACAAAGACTATGAATTGATAGATGAAAATGATTATTGGGTTTCGAACAGAAAACTTGATGAATTTTTTAATCGTGATTTGCTCTTAGACACACTCAAAAGAATTAACCACACAAGCGATGAGAGCGTTCTAAACGAAGCGATTAACATGCTCACTCGCCTTGAGAACCCGTCTCTCTTTGAAAGAAATTTCTTGTTCCATAAGTATTTGATCGATGGCGTCACTGTTGAATCTAAGGATTATGAAGTAAACCCATTAATTAGATTCGTTGATTTTGAAAATCCAGGAAACAACGTGTTCCAAGTTTCTCATCAAATCAAATTCAATGAAGGAAGATCCAACAGAATCCCTGATGTAATTATATTTATCAACGGTCTTCCTCTTGTTGTTATGGAGCTTAAATCGTTTGATGAGTCTGCCACAGATGCAACGCTAGAACATGCTTATGCACAGCTAGGTTCAAATAGTGAACATGATGGTTATAGATTCGATATTCCAACACTTTTTAATTACAATGCGTTCTTAGTTATCTCTGATGGTGTTTCTACTAAAGTAGGCACACTTACTGCAAAAATAGATAGATACAACGAATGGAAGAGTGTAAATGGTGAAAAAGGGTACGACGATAACTGCGTAACCAAGTTAAATATATTGATTGATGGTTTGTTTGATAAAAATAGACTAATAGATGTCATAAAGAACAATTTATTTTATATCCAAGACAAGAATGATAAACCTGTCAAAATTATGGCTCAATATCATCAATTTTTCGGTGTTAAAAAGGCGTTGGCGTCTATTTCAAAAACAGTAAAGCCTACTGGTAACGGAAAAGCCGGGATTGTTTGGCATACTCAAGGTAGTGGCAAGTCGTTCTCAATGGTGATGCTTGCTCATAGATTGTTATTAGAACAATCATTGAACGTTCCTACTATTGTTGTTTTGACAGACAGAATTGATCTTGATGATCAACTTTATAAGACTTTCTTTAGTGCAAGAAGCTATCTCAAGACAGAGCCTCAAATCGCTGTATCTAGAGAAGACTTGGTTAAGAAGCTAGGCACAATTAAACAAGGCGGAATTATTCTGACCACAGTTGGAAAATTTGACAAAGAGAACCTTCCAAAGAACGAAAGAAATAACATCATCGTTATGACTGATGAGGCACATAGAGGACACTATGGAATTTATGAAACAGTCCATTACGTTAAGGATGAAACAACAAATGAAATGGAAGCCGTGTTTAAGTACGGGGTTGAAAAATATATTAGGGAAGCTCTTCCTAATGCAACCTTCATTGGTTTCACTGGAACGCCTGTATCCACAAAAGACAAGCAAACAACGGATATTTTTGGCGACATCATCGATGTCTATGACATGACTCAATCTGTTATCGATGGCTCAACCGTTAAGCTCTATTATGAATCAAGACTCGCCAAAGTATGGACTAATGATGAAGTCATTGAGCAAATTGATGAGTACTATAAAGACTTAGAAGATTCTGAAAGAGCAGATAAAGAATCAATCGAAAGATCTAAGGCAGAGATGTCAAAGATTAAGTTGATTCTTGAAGATGATAGCATGATTGACCTTTTCGCAAAGGATATCATGACCCATTACCAAGAAAGAAAAGGATTCTTAAATGGTAAAGCCATGATTGTCTGTCAAACAAGAGTTGCTGCGGCAAAACTATATAAGAAAATCACAGAAGAGGTTTGCCCAGAGATGAAGGAGCAAGTCATCCTTGTTGTTACTGAGTCGAACAAAGATACAGAAGAGATGAGAAAACTCTTCGGCAACTCTGATTATAGGAAAGAACTCGGAGAAGAATTCAAAAAGGATACATCTAAATATAAGATTGCCATTGTTGTTGATATGTGGCTAACTGGATTTGATGTGCCTGATCTCGATGTCATGTATTTCATCAAGAGATTAAGATCTTATAACTTGATGCAGGCAATCGCTCGAGTAAACAGAGTTTATCCAGGAAAGGTCTATGGATTGGTCGTTGATTACATTGGCCTCGGAAAAGCTCTTGATAGCGCTTTAACTGAATATACAGATAGAGATAGAGAAAATAATGTCCAAGACATTAAGTTAGAAATCTATAATCTTCTCAAGGAAAAACTCAGTGTATTGAATGAGTGGTTCTATAAAATAGAAAAAGCAAAATTCTATAGTTCTGATTCACTTACGAGATTTACAGCAATCCAAGAAGGTGCGCAGTTCATCCTCGAAGACAAAAAGAGAGAAGATACTTTTATCTTTGATCTATCGTTAGCTGTTAAACAAGCTTTCGTTGTATGTGGTGGTATCTGCACTAAAGATGAGAAAGATGACGTTTTATATTACCTTGCTATCAGAAGCTACATATTGAAATTAAGAGCTAAGCACGGAACGGTTTCTACCGCAGAAATGAATTCTTTTGTTTCGTCTCTTCTGGCTGACGCTATTAAAGGCGACGAAGTTAAAGTCCTTTCAAAGCACGATAATTCAAACGAGAATGTCATTGATTTATTGAGCCTTGAAAAGATTGAGGAATTAAGAAAAAAGAACCCTCCTCATATTTTCGTCGAAATTGTTAAAAAACTTTTAGAAAGAGCAATCGCTGAAAGTAGAAAGAATAACTATTTTAAATCTCAAGAGTATAGTAAGAGATTACGCAAAATTCTCGAAAAATATAACGATAGAGACGCCTCTTTCGTTCCGGAAGAGACGATTGTTGATTTGGTTAGCTTTGCTAGCGAAATGGTCAGTGACGAAAAAGAAGCTAGTAAACTAGGAATTTTTGGTAGGGAAAGGGCATTCTATGATGCATTGATCAGAGATAAATCTGCTCAAGAATTATTGAATGACGAAACATTAAAACTCATTGCTAGAGAACTCAAAGAAGTAGTGGAAGAGTATGCTTCTACTGACTGGTCAAATAAAGAGTCTACAAGAGCTAAGATGAGAACAAAAATCAAAGAATGCTTGAAGAAATATAACTACCCACCTGAATATGCAAAAGCAGCGGTGGATGATGTTATAAAACAAGCTGAATATATTATGAATGATAATAAATAGAGTTTGTTATTGGGAGAAAGAATTTTATGAAAAATAGTAATAGATGTCTTTACAATAACAACATATCCTCTTTTCTATTAGAAGAAAATAGTGCAATTTTAGGTAAATTAACAGGTAATTATTATGGTTCTGTACAATCTACTCAGATAGATGCTTGGAGCGAAGAAATAGTTGTTATAAGAGACCTAGTATCATCACTAAATAGAGAAGGACAAATAATTTTTGAATATGATATTCCTCGTTTAGGCAAAAGAATAGATGTTGTCTTGTTAATGGGAGGAATTATTTTCTGTTTAGAATTTAAAGTTGGAGAATCCAACATTTTAGAAAATGACATTGATCAGGTTTTAGATTACGCATTAGATTTAAAACATTTTCATAAATTCAGTGAGGATAAAATTATTGTCCCAATTTTAATTGCTACAAAGTATACAAAGTCATCAAGCGATATCAAAAAATCAGTTTATGATGACAAAATTGTTAATCCTTTGATTACTGGAAAAGATGGATTAACAGATATTTTAAACGCTGTTCTTTCTGAATATCCTGATGAAGAAAAAATAAATGAGAACTGGATAATTAGTCCTTATGCTCCAACTCCAACAATTATTGAAGCGGCTAGGACTTTATATGAATCCCACTCTGTCGAGAACATCACAAGACATGAAGCGGATAAAGTTTCTACGGATAGAACAATTGCCTATATATTAAATGTCATCAAAGAAAGCAAAGAAAACAATAAGAAAAGCATTTGCTTTGTAACTGGAGTTCCTGGTGCAGGTAAGACTCTTGTAGGATTAGATGTTGCAATTAAACAAACATATCAAGGTCAAGACAAACCTGTAGAAAATGATGGTGCTGTTTATCTATCTGGTAATGGCCCATTAGTTGCAGTTTTAAATGAAGCTTTGGCTCAAGATAATTATGAAAAATGTCGCTCTAAGGGTGAAAAGAAGAAATTATCAGATTCAAGACGTGAGGTTTCTAAATCTATTCAAATGATTCATAGATACAGGGATAACATGCTTTTAAAAATAAAGAACCCTGTTGAAAACGGTAAACTTGAAATAGATCCTGCTAAAGCTGTTAAACAAGAAGATACTGGATACGCGGAAGTTGAACACGTTGCTATTTTTGATGAAGCTCAACGTTCATGGACTCACAAGAGAATTGCTGATTATTTGAAACGTGGTGGAACTTATGGAAATAAGCTAAAAGTTCCTAATTTCCCTGTTTCTGAAGCTGCGTTTTTGATATGGTCTCTCGATCAAAGAGAAGACTGGGCAACCATTATTTGTTTGGTAGGCGGCGGTCAAGAAATCAATACTGGCGAGGCTGGTATTTCTGAATGGATTAAAGCCCTCAATGAACAATTCCCACATTGGAATGTTTATATTTCTCCAAAGTTAACCGATAAAGAATATGCAGAAGGAAAGGTTAATGAACTCTTAAAAGATAATAAGAAAGTTACTTATTCAGAAGAATTACATTTGGGCGTATCTCTACGTTCTTATAGAGCTGAAAAGTTATCTGCATTTGTTCATGCTCTTCTAAATTTTGATAACGCTGCTTCTGAACTCTATAAAGAAATTAAGGATAATTATCCGATAGTTTTAACTAGAGACATGAAAAAAGCCAAGCAATGGCTTCATGAAAAAGTTAGAGGCACTGAAAGAACAGGTGTTTTAGTCACAAAAGAATCTGCAAGATTTAAACCACTTGGAATCCACATTCTTCCTTCAGGAGATGAAAATGCTGTTCACTGGTTCTTAGAAGATAAAGTTGATACCAGATCATCTAATTTCTTAGAAGATGCAGCTACCGAGATTCAAGTTCAAGGCTTGGAACTCGATTACACTTGCTTGCTTTGGGACGCTGATATGAGATATGAAAATGGCCAATGGAAATATTATAGATTTAATGGCCAAACTAAATGGGTTGAACAAGCAGGAAAAACTGAGAATAATCAAGAATTGCAAAAATACATGCTTAATGCCTATAGAGTGCTTTTAACACGAGCTAGAGCTGGTATGATTATTTGTGTTCCGTATGGAAACGCCAATAAAACTAGAAGTGGATTCTGGGAAGATAGCACTCGTTTACCTGAATATTATGATGGCACATATCAATATCTAAAGAGTCTGGGTGTTGAGGAAATATAATTACAGTTTGTTTTTTTAGTTGTAACAGCTTATTCCGAAATCCCTAAAATACTTAATAGCAAATAAAAATGTGTTCACTGTCATACATTAAACACAGGAACACGTTTGTTGCGTGTGTCTAAAGTTAAAAGAGGGAACATATTGGCATCAGCATGTATAAATTATCGGCCGGACATGATTAATTAAAGGTAACAAAACGCCATTAAAAGTTAATAAAAGTGAACTGCCTTTATATTATATATAAAGTGTTTCTTTGATACAGACATGAGCAAAATCTGAAAGCGATACAAAAGTGCGGATGCATATCGTGATGGCGAAAGTAGATGGTATTTGTCTAAAAATCTTTTTGAAAAGGCGTTAACTTTTAATTCTTATTCTGGAGCTAAATTTAATAATACAATTATAGGCTCTTCTTACGTTAGAGGAATCTTAGAAGATAATAGAATATATTAACCTCTATATTTTGCTAGGTAAGTAATTGGATACAAGTTTCTTTCTATCTTTAAGTTCGTAGATTCTTTTCTCATATTCTTTTGTATTAGTAACTTTCTCAATAGTTTCAACAATATCATTAAGCTAACAAGTGTATTAGTGGTCTATTTGACAGATTAGGTTATTGTGCCGTTTTTGTTATAGGCAAAAATGACTACAAAAGTTGTCGTAAATGACTACAAATTTAACTTTAATAATGTTAATATGTAAATGCCGAGGATAAGTGAAATGACAAACTTAGAGAAAAATATAAATCAATATATGGAACTTAAAGGAATTAGATTTTATACAGATCTTTTGGTTGATATAGCACACCAATTAAATATAAAAGGATATGATGCATTTGAGTTTGCAAATAGAGAAAAAGCAAATTTTTCTAAAATGCTAAAAGGGCAGAGGCCTCTAAAATATGACTTCATCGTACCTTTAGAAAAAATATTTGGTGTATCGTTAGCGAGACTTCTTGATGAAGATGCTTATAAACTCCCTACTGAAAAAGATAACATCCCTTTTTTAAAAGGATTTAGATACTATGCATACAAAGACGACCCTGAATTATACGAAAAGGAGTTAGACAATTTGCTAACAGCGACTGGCGAATCATGTTTAACTCAAACCGACGAATTTGGTAAAACGTTCTTGGATTATGCTGTGGAATATAAATCAATTAATGGTGTTAGATTTCTACACGATAAATATAAATTAAAACTTAGATCTTATAATAATCATTTTGAGACTGAACCAAATGGTATTCTTTGGATACACAATAAAGGCATTGAACTTGCAAGAATGATCTCAAATTTTGGTGATGTTGAATTATTCAATGATATTTACGACTCAAGATATATGGTTGCTTGTGGTGGATATTATCTTCCAGACACAATATTTGCTACTGACGAATATGCTTCCATTATTTTGGAAAATAAGGAACTTTATAATAGCTTATTTGAAAACAAACCATACGCATATTTATATGGAAGAAAGGCACAAACCAGATTAAATAAAAAGTATATGGAATTCAATTCTATCAATCCTGTTATAAATACTTGCCTTAGTTATGCGTTGAGACATTTAAAGAAATACAAAAATGAAGCGATAGAAATATTAAATTTTGGAATTAATCATAATTTGAGAATTCGTCAAAGATTTGGAAAAGAATTATATAACTTCCATATAGATGAATGCGGCGGCATAAGGGACCGGGCAAACAACAATGAAATAGTGCAAATTGCAGTTATTGTAAAAGAGAAAGAGATTAATGATGAAGAGATCAATAATCTAATTGAACAACTTCCTACTTTTATGTAAATTGTAATTATTCGTAAAATCCTTTCTGAAGCTTTGCATCGATTCTCCTCGAAATATTGCAAAGCGGAAAAAGACAGTGAATTCTAGAAAAACACTGTCTTTTTTCTATGATTTTAGGAAATAATCTCGTTTAAAAAGTTGATTTAAGATATAATTAATTTAATAAAATTAGGTTGGTAAACGTACATAAATTAAGTAATTCAACAAATCGTTTAGCAATTCAACATTTTGTTTATTTTCTTTATTCAACATTTTGTTTAATTTAATTGTGTGAGGGCAAATATATGATAGGCGAAAATATTAAGAGATTAAGAACAGCAAAAGGACTTACACAAAAGGATCTTGCAGACAAACTTTATGTAACTGCACAAGCCGTCTCTAGATGGGAGAACAATGAAGTTGAACCTTCAATAAATACCATTAAAGATATGGCAAGACTTTTTAATGTTCAAACAGATGAATTATTAGAAGTTGAAACAAATAAAACTGACGACACAGTTGTTGTAACTGAAAATGAACAAAAACAAGAAAACAAAGAAGAGGTTTCTGCTTCAGTAGCAAAACCTGTTCTTGCTGTTTGCGAGCAATGTAATAGACCAATCTATAATCCTAATGAAATAATTAGAAACACACATACATATGGCCGTACTCATAAAAAATATGTTCGCGTCTTATGCACAGACTGTGATAAGAAGAATAAAGCACGAGCTGCTGCAGCTGCATATAGTGCAGGAAAGAAACGCAGAGTACATGCATTTGTTTGGCCAAGCATTTTACTTGCCATCATTTTAGGAGTTTTTATTGCACTAGCAGTTGTTAACAATCAAGCCGGATATGCTATTGGCGGTGTAGTCGGTGGTATAGGTGTTTATTGTTGGTTAGCATGCATGATTTTGTATAACAATTTTATATTTAATATGACCTTAGAAATATTCTCTTGGGGATTTGTTAAATTTCCTGGAGTTATATTCAGTTTAAGCTTTGATGGAATCCTTTGGCTTATATGGGTTAAGGTTCTATTTTGGATTCTTGGATTCATGCTTGCATTTGCCGCAGGTGCATTTGCAATTTTAATAGGTGCAGTATGCGGTGTATTTACATACCCATTTGCATTAAGAAAAAACTTTGTAGATCCGTATTCTACATGTAATGATTAATTTGAAGGAGCTCAATCATGAAAAATAAAAATATTTTAAAAACATTAACTATTTGCGGTTTAGCTGTTACTTTAACCGCTTGTTCAAACAATGTTCCAACAAGTAGTTCTGCATCAAGTTCATCTACTTCTACTACTCAATCTAGTACAAGCGGCTCAACTTCAACTGGAACATCCACAAGTACAACTACAACTTCAACAAGTACAACCAATCCTGGTGCTGAACTTGAAGCATATAAGGTGGAATCTATAGGTAAACTTGATACTTTATTAGATCAAGTTAGAGATTTAATTCATGATGAAGAACTTATTTTAGAAATTGCTGAATTTTATAAAACTGAAAAAGCAAAAATTGAGGCAATTACGGATATTCAATCAGGTAAGGTTGTTGTCCAACAAGTACTTGAAGATACTGCTGCCTTTATTGTTGTTGTTTCAAATAAAGAAATTCAAAAAGTTAAAAATATTACTTTAGCAGCTTTAGAAGCACTAAAAGCAAAATACATTGATACGTTATCCAATGAAGAATTAAAAACCATCCTCACAAGCTTTTATAATACTTTGGTTGCCAAAGTTAATGAGGATGTTACATTAGAAAATTTAGTAGAAAAGATGGAATCTATTTCTTCATCTGCTGAAAGCGGCATTACAGGTAAAATTAATGACTTTATTGATGCTGGAAAAGAAAAGCTGAGAGAATATTTAGACGAGAAAGTCAATTCATTACTAGATTATGTTGAAGACGGAGATATAAAAGATGCAATTGAAGAATTCTATTCTGATGGAATGGATGCAATCTTTGCTGTTGATACAGTTGAAGAATTAGATGCATTAAAAGCAACTTTAGAAGAAGAGACAGTCGAATTTGTTAATAACATGACTGCCGCAATTTTAAGTGTAGGCAAAGATGCTTTAATCGATCAACTTAACGCTATTAAAAATCCAATTTATGAAAAAATTGTTGATCAAGATTTAATCGATTCTTTGGACGAATTCTTAGAAACCCAAATTGGAAAGATTAACGGAATCGATTCATTAGAAGATTTGAAAGATTTGGGAGCTTCAGTTCTTAAAGACTTTGAAGCATTTGTGAAAAATATTGTTTCAGCTCAATTAGTTAAATACAAAAATGAAGCACTTACTTTATTGGATGATAAGTTGGATGAACTTTTAGAGAACCAATATGTTTCAAAAGTGTTAGAAGAATTAGGCATCGAGGAATTGATTAACGATTTTAAGGATGACGAAATCGCAAAGATTCAAGCAGTTGAGACTTTAGATGATGCAACAGCATTAAAAGATGAAATAATTGGCGATTGCGAGAATTTTGCTAAAGAAATCCTAGCTGCCATTCTTGCTAACGCTAAAGAAAAAGCTAAAGCAGAATTAACTGATTTAAAGGATGAAGTAGTAAATCTAATTCCTTCAGATCGTATTAAAAATGAATTGGATCCTTTCTTAACTGAACAAATAGAAAAAATCGATGATGTTGATTCTTTAGACGATATCGATGATGTCTTTGCTTCTGTAATTCAAGATACAAAAGATTTCATAAAAGAATTAATTATTAGTGAAGCAAAATATTTGATGCAAACATATTTAAACAATATTGTTGAAGCTCAAAGCAAAACACCTTATGCATATTTGCCAGAAAAAATGATTCCATCAAATAAACTTGTTAGTGATCCGTCAACTCTTGAATATGACTTTGATTCTTTCGTTGATGTTTCTGATATTGATTATTCGGGATATGGTCAACAATGGAACATGGTTATCGATAACATTACTCAATTGCAATCATTTGCTTCTATTTTCAATGTTGCTCAAGCAGCAATTGCAGATACAACACTTTTAATTAATGAATATTTAGTTAATACAGAAGACGAAGATATGGAAAAGTCTTTTGAAACAGAAAAACTTTTAGCTTACATCAAGTTAAATGATGATAATTCTTTTGAATATAACATTTCATTCAAAGTTAGTTATGACATCCCTGTATTTGGAACTGTGCAACCAGTTGTTAATATGCATTACGATCCAGAGAATGCTGAATCAACAATTCTTATTAAATTAACAGACGATAATCAAATTAAATATGTTGTTAGCGAAAACAAATTTATCTGCGCTTTAAGCTACGGAATTGAATCTGGTAGTAGAACATCATATCTTTCAATTGAAAAAGACAAAGAAGGCACTACTGGACACGTTTATGAGTATGTTACTCTAAAAGACAAAGATTTAGTCGCTTCAGCTGCGGACTTCTATATCGACGACACCTATGTAGCTGTAGTTGGTAATAAAGCTGATGGAATTGTAGGCATGGATGGTTTCATCAGTGAACTATATCTAAAATCAACAGGAAAAATGCTTGGTTATGAGATTGAAGAATCTATCTCTGGTGTTGGTTATAACACTTTATGGTTTAACCTTGATGATATTTCAGGAATTGAGAATATTAAAATTGGCGATAAAACCAAAGATAATACAAGTAGCAAATCAACAAATGATGTCTATTTAAATAATAGTGATGTCTTATTTAAGCCAACATACAATAAAAAATTTGGTATTCCAACAAGTAGGAAATATGATATCGAATTTAGAGCAAGATATTACTATTCAAAAGACGATTTAAATAATGTTGTCGAACACAAATTATCGATACCTATGATGTTTATTCAAGAAGATAATTCAATAGATACTAACTTTACTGATTTTCCAGCAAATATTTTGGAAGATAATGGTTTAACATGTTCGGTTATTTTAAATCAAAATCATTTGAATCGAATTTTGAGTGACTATGATACTTTGATTCCGATATTCAAAGAAAATAAATCATCAATGTCCTCTGAAGCTATTGTATCGTTTATTGTTGGCGAATAATTGCTATAGTATATGTATGCCAAGAATTCATACACATACTTCACACAATTATTCTGATTCGCAAAAAGATGCATTATCGAAATGCTACGAATTAGAAAGCAAAATTGATCACATTGAAAAGTGGATGAAAGTTGCTGCAATACTATCATTAGTTATTGGGGCACCAGTTATTCTCTTTTTAGGTATCGCTTTTGCACTCCAAAAAATTGATTCATGGATTTTGTTTACAATTGGTGGAGTAGTTTTAGCTGGTTTAATTGTAGCAATTTTCTTTATCATTAGAGCTCAACTAAAGAAACATAAAATGAAAAGAGAAATTAAGAAGATTGTTCGTGAATCTGGTATAGATTTTGTCTTATAATACTTTAAGCGAGGTTTATATAACCATGGAAAAGAAAACAAATCAAGAAAACAATGTTGTTGAAGCAACAAATCGCCCAATTCAAAAAGAACATGTAAGCGGTGCAGGAAGAGTCTTCACTATAATTGGCTTCATTTTAATGGTAGTAAGCTTATTACTTTTAATTACATATATTGCTTTAGGTTCCGCTGTTAAGAACCACGAAATTAAATATGTTGTTGCATCTTGGATGGCTTTAGCAGTCTTTTTTATTGGGGGTGCAGGAATTACTTGCTGTTCATTTGGAATTAAAAATCTTAGAGGTCTTTCTATCTCGGGACTTATCATTTCCATTTCTACAACATTAGTTTCATTTATTTACTTTATATCTTATTTAGTGAATCTATAATTTAAAATTTAAAAAGAATAATGGCGAAGATGAAATCGTCATTTTTGGTGTAGGAGCATCCATTATAGTTAAAAGAAACTATTTTTAGGTTGCTTTCGTATTTGATTAATTTAACTAAAAAGAAACCTATAGAAAACTTACAAAAACAGTAAAAATTATATTAAATTAGATACGAAAATCATTTTTATAATATTAAAAATGTGCTAAAAATAAAGTATGCACGAAGACGAATATAATAGCCCTATTAAGGAAAGTATTAGCGTCAACGAGAACAAACAATCTCAAGAATTTTCTAGTGTAAAAGAATACGATAAACAATCTAAAGAATTCGAACAGATTTCTGAGACTGGAAAAATTATTAATAATCATTATCACAAACCAAGTAACAACGGAGGCCTTAAGCTTCCTATTTATATTTTCGTTGGCGCAGTTGCTGGTGGTATAGTTATCGCAGCTGGTGCAATTGAAGAAATCAAAGGTGGTCATTCAGAAATCATTATCTCTGAAGTTGGAGAAAACTATGTTTCCTTTAACTATGAAACCAATGACGAAAACCTTGTGATGAAAATTCATAATGACTTCGAAGAAGAAACACAAGAAATCGACTATTCTGAAAAAGATGAAGATGGCTTATATAAAGGTTCGTACACATTTAGTTCTCTCAAGAGTAACACAAACTATGTTGTCTCTCTTGATGGAAAAATGAAATTCGGAACAACTGCTAGAGTATCAAAGAGAGTTAAGACACTTGCTAAAGGGAGTTGGAAAGATAAAGTTAAAACTTCATATGACTATTCCAAATTGAATGAAGAAAAACTCTTATTCTCGGTTGAGTTTGATGGATTAGAAAGAAGTGCAACCAACTATGCATTCAAGTTGTTTGACAATAACGGACTAGAACAAGCAGAAGTTATTTATGAGAATTATGAAGAAGTATACGAACTCAGTCTTCCTGATTCCATTATTAACGGAAGAATCTTCACACTTAACTTAAGAGCTGAAGTTGATGGACAAGTTGAAGACATTGTAAGCGAAAAACAAGACTTAGATACAATTCTTACTAGATTCGAAGATGTATCGGTTAACGTTGATACAGATCAAATCTACGATAAAAACCTTGTTTACTTCGAATTGCAATTCGTTGATACTCTTGGGTACTATCCTGAATCTTGTTTCTCAGCAACAATACAAGGCAATTCTCAAAGATCAATGGAAGTTAACTTTGAAGGCCATTTGCATGATAAGTTTGCTGTTTCCTTAGATGCTCTTGATTATGCTCAACAAGCTGAAGTAATAGTTCAATTCGAATATAAGGGACAAAGAAGAATTTTGTATAACGAATCCATAGATACGAGAACTGTATCGTGGAGAAATAAAGTCCAAACGACATACGACTATTCGTGGTTAACAGGAGCTAAAGCTAAGTTAAATGTTTCAATTGATGGACTTGAGTGGAGTACAAGGAACTGGGTTATTAATGTTTGTGATGAACACACTTTAGAGACATTAACGTCTTGTGAGTACGCAGAATATAATAACGAATTTGAAATTGACTTATCTGAGGTTCTCGATGTTTGTAAATATAGAATAGTTGCTTATGCTGATATCTTAGGAATGGAAAAAGTTCTTATCTTTGATGAAGTACAAAACTTCTCTGAATATTTAACACCAATAGAAAATATTAGAGTTACTGTAGATAATAGTAAACTCCTCTCAGAAAATAGGTTCTATGTCTCAGTAGATTATGTTGATGTGTATGGAGTCTATTCCCTATACGGAGAGCTTCAAGATCATAACGATAGATCAATGTACGATTTCTTCGAATTCTTTGAAGAACAAGGCACTGAAAGAATTGGCTATACCGAAATGGAAAACCTATCACCGGCCAAGAAAGCATATGTCAAAATTCAAGGCTGTGCGAATGACACAATTTGGAAAGTATTCTTTGATGAAGAAGTAGACTTCTATCGCACATCCTTACCAAGTGAGATATTGGTAACCCCATTATTCTCAAGTGCTTCAAGAACACCGCAATTCTTAGTAGAAAACGTCGTCGATCTTGAAGAACCGTTAGCATATAACTTCAATACATTAACGGCGTATATATCTGTCGATGAAAGTCCTGGATTAGGAACTTGGACCAAAACATATTCGGCAGATGATATGGGGGCTTACATTGTTGATTTATCAAACTTCTTGAATTTCGATAATGTAAGGTTCAGACTCACCATTTCTTACTTTGGTGAGACTGTAACGCTTTATAACCAGATAGTAGCAATAAGTTAATAAGGAGGAAAAAACTTATGAGTTCTAAAAAAATAATTTCATTAAAAGGATTGATTGTACTTTTAGTATTAACTGCAATTTGCATAGTACCAATCATATTCTCAACAAAGATCTGGGGAGCAGAATCAATATTCTATGCATTTGCATCAGATAACGAATTCTTAAAAGTTTGTGTTTGGAAGACACCAGCACTTATTCAAAGCGTCATAATTGTTGTACTTGCTATTGACCTATTCATGCTCATCAAATTGCTTTCAAAGGTTACATTTAGACACAACAACAAAGCTATGACCATCATGTCATTACTTACATCATTACTTAAATGGGTCATTGTTGTTGTTGCATTCTTCTTAATCCTTGCAGCATTCGGAGTTGATACTCCTACATTACTTGCAAGTGCAGGCATCTTAACACTTGTTATTGGACTTGGCGCACAATCACTTATTAGTGATATTATCGCAGGCTTCTTCTTAGTATTTGAAGGCGAATATCAAGTTGGAGATATCATCACTGTTGATGGATGGAGAGGTACAGTTGTTGATATTGGTATCCGTGTTACACGTTTATTAGACGCTGGTGGAAACATCAAAACAATTAACAATAGTGACGTTAAAAACGTTATTAACCAAACAAACGAATTATCAGTTGCCAAAGTATATATGGCTATCGACTACGGCGAGAATCTTGAAAAGGCTGAATTAATTGTTAAAGACAATCTTAAAGCAGTTGCTGCAAAGATTCCTGATATTGTTGAAGGACCATTCTATAAAGGTGTTTCAGGATTGTCGGATAGCTCAATTGACTTAATGTTCATTGCTAGATGTAAAGAAAAAGATATCTATCAAGTTCAACGTGATTTAAATAGAGAGTTATATCTTGTCTTAGTTAAGAACGGAATTGAAATTCCATTCAACCAAGTCACTGTTTCTTACCGTAAGGAAGAGGAAAAAGACTTCACTGTTAAACAAGAAAAAGCTGCTAAGAAATTCGTAGAACAACAAAAAGAATTAGCTAAAGATATCGGCGAAGAGCAAAATAAATAAATTAAAATAAGGAATCGCCATTTTCCTTTAGAAAAAAGGTTCAGAATTATTAAAACCATTATTGTAAACAATAATGAAATAACGTATAATATAAGTAGTTATATGTATTGCCCTACGGGAAAGATAAATACTTTGGAAAATTGTGTATCTTAGCAATACAACAACCGTAAAAATATAGGTTAACAGTCATATAACTTGGTAGATTGGACGTGTTAGGATCTACCAATGTGGAAAGTATCGCCCAGTAGCGATGTGAGTTTTACGAGAAGAGGTCGCAACGTAGACGCTCGTAATTTCAAAAAAATCGCCGCGCTCCACACAAATAATAATCTTATTTGAATATGAGGCCATCTCTAGATAGATGAAACACCAGTAACTTTGGTTAATAGAAATATTTTCGGAAAGTTACATAAGTGTTTTTCTAAGAGATGGTTTTTTTGTTTCTCCTAGTTGAACACATATTGCTTTACAAATAGGAGGAAAAATATGAGCAATAATTTTGAAATCATCAAGTTTGTTGATAATGATTTTGAACTTGATGTAAGAGCCGATAAGGCAAATGAAACAGTATGGCTTTCTCAATGGCAAATTTCATTGCTATTTGATAAAAGCCGTGCAACGATTACAGAACATATTAACAACATTTTTAAGGAAAATGAACTCGACGAATTTACTTGTGTCGGAATTTCCGACATAAGTGGAAATCATCGCCCAGCCAAATTATATAATTTGGATGTTGTAATTTCAGTCGGTTATCGAGTTAAATCTCAAAGAGGAATTATCTTCAGAAGATGGGCAAATCGAATTCTTAAAGACTATTTAGTGCAAGGCTATGCAATTAATCAAAAAAGAATGATTGCATTAAACAAAACAATAGAAATACAAAATAAAATGTTAGCCTCAACACTAAATATTGAAGAAGAAACTTTATGTAATGTTATTGACGAATACACTAAAGCATTGGATTTGCTAGATGATTATGACCATCAGCAACTACATAAACCAACAGGTAGAAAAACAATATACAGGCTATCTTATGAGCATTGTAGAAATATTATCAACTCGATGAAATTCAATGAAACATCCAACATATTTGGAGTTGAAAAAGAAACGGGCAAATTAGATGGAATTCTTGCAGCTGTATATCAAAACGTGTTCGGGAGAGAAGTCTATCCATCAACAGAAGAAAAAGCATCACACTTGTTATATTTTCTAGTAAAAGATCATCCGTTTGTTGATGGATGTAAAAGAATAGCGGCTACTTTATTTCTAGAATTCTTAAACAAAAACAATGTATTAATCAAAAATGGGAAATTAAGTATTTCAAAAGATGCATTGGTAGCTGTAACTCTATTGTGTGCTGAGTCTAAACCGGATGAAATGGATATTATAATCAATTTAATAATGAATATCTTGCTTATTAATTGTTAATTTACTTCAAAAACTTAACGGAAACCATTGTTATATCATCAAATTGTGGAGCGCCACTAGAAAACTCATCAACTGATTTTTTAACATTCTCGCAAATGAGCTTTGGATCAGATTCGCTATCTTTAATAGCTTGTAACATATTGTTGGTTCCAAATAATTGATGTTTCTTGTTGTTTGCTTCTGTAACCCCATCAGTGTAGATAAATACAACATCATCCTTTTCTAATTGGATAGTTTCAGACTCATAGTTGATAGAATCAAACGCTCCTAAGAACATAAAGTTTTTAGATTTAACTAAACTAACTTCTCCATTTTTCTTTTTGATAACAAATGGATTATGACCTGCGTTAACATATTCCATTTTTCCGGTATTCAAATCTAAGAAAGCCATCCAACAAGTAACAAAATAGTTTTTCTCGTTTTGTTCACATAAACTTTCGTTTACATTTATAAATATTTCTGCGGCCGATAAGTCGGTTTTAGCAAATACTCTAATAGATGAAGCGGCCCTCATCATAAACAAGGATGAAGGTACGCCTTTATCACTTACATCAGCAATCAAGAAAGCTATACGATTATCATCTAAGAAGAAGTAGTCATAGAAATCCCCTCCTACTTCTTTAGCAGGTTTCATACTTGCATATATAGAGAAACGTTTATCGTTAAATGTTTTAGAAGATGGCAACATATTTTGTTGAATAGATGCCGCAACACTTAATTGTTGGCGTTTATCGTTTAATTCTCGATTAAGACCAAAGGCAATTAGTATCAAAGTGACAAGTACAATAACCACAATGCAAATAATTGAAGTTATATATATTTGTTCAAGGACTTTGACTTCTAATAAGTCTACGTATCCTCCGAATGTTCTAAAACAAATTGCGACAACAATGATAGCAATTAGTTCAACTACAAAAGATACTAAAAGGAGTATCTCAGATTTCTCTAATTTAATGCGTGAATAAATTCTATTTAAACCTATTAATAATGGGAATCCCAAGAGTAAACACATTACCGTGTTATTTAAGAAACAGAAGAATGCGAAGGCTAAAGGGTCGCTAAAGTTTAGTACACAAGGCCATATACATAAGCCAAATATTAAAGCTGACAAAACCATTGTTCCTGCAAACTTTAATATTTTTGACATTGTGTCTAACTTAAACACATCTTGATCTTTCTTGGTAAATAATTTCCATAAGAAATATGGCGCAATACCGTATGCAAATTGAGGAATTAAATATAAAAAACAATATTGAATCTCTGTTCCGGAAATTAAATCTATAAAGAAGTTACCGATTGTGCATCCAAGTGCACCTGGCCATCCAAAGAACAAACCCAATACAGGGTTCATAGCTCCAGTAGGTCTAATCTCAGTTAAATTAAACACAGATAAAAAGTTTCTAAATGGCAAAGTTAATAAGAAAAATAAACCTGATACCACAATAGTGATAACAATGTCGCTTAGGATTCTGTTTTTAATAAATCTTTTCTGGGTCATAAGTTTTTAATTACGGTAATTTCATTTATGTTTCCGTTTCGTTTATACAAGACTTGATCACTCAGTTGTTTTACAAGATAAATGCCGAGTCCTCCGATTGGTTTATCTTCTAAAGAAGCATTTATATCAGGATCTTTCTTTTCTAATGGATTAAAGGCCGTTCCTTGGTCTTTATAGACAATCATTAAAGAATTATCCATCTTCCCAATTTCGATTGTATATAGGGCTTTTTCTTTAACTCCCCCATACTTAACTACATTAGTAAACAGTTCCTCGGTTATGAGTTGAGTTTGCTTAATGTGTTTTTTGTCCAAACCAAAAGATAGCAAACTTGACTCAATAAAAAGAGCAATGTTTTCTAATTCGTTAATATTGCATGGAAAGTTTTTAGTTATTTTCATTCAATTGTTTCGATATTTAGTACGTAAGCAAAACCAGTCATCTCAAAGATTTCCATAAGGTCGTAGTGAACATTAATTAAGTTCATTGTTCCTTGCTTACTCATAATTTTTTGTGCAGTTAAAATAGCACGTAGACCTGCACTAGAAATATATTCTAAGTTAGCAAGATCTAAAATTAGGTGCGTTGTATCGCCAATATTATCAACAAGATACTTTTCAAATTCTGGTGCAGTTGTTGCGTCAACTCTTCCAGAAACAGTGATAGTTAAACTTTCTTTATCGTTATGTTTTTCAATATTCATTTCTAATCCTCTTTATAATTTTAAATTAAGATACTTTCGGATACAATTGGAGAGATTTAATAACTGATTCTCCGCTTGCATCATAGAATTTTTCAATGACAGCTGTTCCAGTTTCTTAATCGTAAATATATTTGAAATAAAAACCACTTGCCAGCATTACCTATCTTTAATAAAATTAAACTATGGAAAAATTATCAAACAATAAACACATCTCATTATTATTTAGTGTTCTCCTTTTCGGTGGCTTATGGGGTCTTATTGAAGCCACACTTGGATCAATTTTACATATTGGATTCATTGCTGATACATTAGGATTATTTGCTTCAAGTACTGTAGTTATGCTTCCTATTGCATATTTCTTCTTAGGAAGTTGCTATAGAAAGACTGGTACTTATCGTTCAATGCTTTATATGGGCTTATTTGCTGCAGGTATTAAAGCAATTAGCTGTGCCATCTTTGCACAATCATTCAATCCTTGTATCTATATCGGTTTAGAAGCATTAGTTATGACTGGTGCAATGCTTGTTATGAAACCAACAAAAGTTATTTCTTATAAGTCCTTTGCTACATTTGCAATTTTCTCAACAGTTTATCTTGCAGGATTCGTTGCAATTAATGCTTTAGTAAAAGGCGTTGAAGGATATAACTGGACAAATCAATTACAAAAATATGTTGTTACATCAAACGGCTTAGCAATTCTTTATGCATTAGTTGCAGGATTCGTTATTCATGGATTTGTTAAATTATCAGAAAAACATTCATGGAATATGGATGGAGTTAAGAAAGTAATTTATCATCCTGCTACTGCTGGAGTTGTTGCTTGCTTAGCAGTTGTTGCAACTATCTTACTTTAATTAAAAATTAAATTAATTAGTCCACTTCGGTGGACTTTTAATTTGTTATTAACAAATTATTGATTAAGCCTACAATTCAAATAACGCGAAATTATATTCTCAGAGTTAAGAAGAATAGCGATGTTAAACCTATATTAACGTATGAGGAAGATCCTAACTTTGTGAATTAAATTAAAACTTTAATAAAGTTATAGAAATCTTTACAATTTAAACATGAATATTTTATTAGTTAACGATGACGGTTATGCTGCAGAAGGCATTAACCTCTTAAAGAGAAAATTAGATAAATACGGACGTGTTGTTATGGTAGCTCCAGAAGGCGCAATGTCCGCAAAAAGTGTTTCAATTACTTTTGGAAGAGCACAGAAATTAAGAAAGATTGATACTGATATCTATGCTTTTGATGGTTTACCAACCGATTGTGCTTCTTTTGGTTTATCTAATTTAAGTAAAGATTTAGGCATTGAATTTGATTTAGTTGTTAGTGGATGTAACCACGGATGGAATATCTGTCACGACGTTATGTATTCCGGTACTGTAGGCGCATTAACAATGGCGTTAACTTATCACAAGAAAGTAATGGCAATATCTTGTGAAATGAATTTTGATATCGTTGATAAATATTTTGATAAAGTTTTTGATTATATTCTTATGAATAATCTTTTATCCAACGAATATATTACAAATGTTAATTTCCCTCTTGGAGATGAAGTTAAAGATATAAGAATAGGTAAGTTGTTTGAAAGAGAGCAGCAAACATTCTACGTGTTAAAAGAAGACGGCTATTACGCGGATAGAATTGTTCAAGAATGCGAAAACGTTCCTGAAGATACAGATTTCTATCAAGTAAATCACGGAATAGTATCAATTGTTCCTTTAGCTAAAACGACATTTAACGAAGAAATATACAATAAACTTAAATAAGAAAAAAGCTCCTTATGGAGCTTATTTTTCTACTCGTAATCCCAACCTTTAAGTTGAATCTTATCCATTCCGATGTTGTAGCATTGGCTACCTTTTGAAGCGTAATAGTTAAGTCTAATTTCGAAATAAGATAAGTCTGGGATTTCACTTTGAGTTACATAGAATCTAATAAAATTACCGACTTGTGAATGAGTAATAGTTTCAGATTTTTGAACTTTGTAGTTTGAATAACATGTTCCTGTGGAATTATAGAAGTAATAATGGAATATGTCTTTTGTATCGTCTGCTTTCTTACTTGAGCTAGTAAGTTGAGAGATATATAAACGAACTTCTAATTTTTTATATGTCTTTAATAAAGGAGATTGAATTCCATAGTATAAGTGAGAGAATTTGAATCCTCCCGCTTCATTTTCAAAGAAATCAGAACAATTTTTAACTTTGTTATTTCCTTGAATGTATTCCCAATTATCAGGGAGCGAATCATAGAATGAGAAGTCTGTGTAATCATCAAGATTTACTCTAGTTGTATTGTGTGGACCAGAGACAGTAGTGTTTCCTATAGGAAGCTTTTGGCCTGACGCCGGAATTGGATCCCCACCTGTTGAGGTAGTTCCTGTTGAAGAACTAGATGAATGTGATGTTGATCCAGTTGTTGGCGAATGACTTGTAGAACTTCCTGAAGTTGATGAACTAGTGGAACTTTGAGAAGACGATCCGCTTGTAGAACTCTGAGAAGTTGTTGTTGCAGAAGTAGAACTGCTTGTTGGATCAACTTGTTTGTTACAACCAGCAGCAAGTGTAGCCAACATTAATGGTAAAAGAAATAAGGTTTTGTTTTTCATAGTGAATTAATTGTATCACAACACAAAACAACAATTAAACTTATAAAGTTATATAATAACTGAAATAAGTGTGCTAAAATCTCTAAAAGTTATATAAATTTTTGAGGTAAAGAGTTTATGGATAAAGAAATACAAGCATTAATTAGAAAAGAAACAAAACGTCAAAACGTTGGTATTGAACTTATTGCTAGTGAAAACTACGCAAGCAAAGATGTACGTAAAGCATGTAGTTCGATTCTTACAAATAAATACGCAGAAGGATATCCACATAAAAGATACTATGGTGGATGTGAATTTGTAGACCAAGTTGAGGAACTTGCTATTGAAAGAGTTTGCAAATTGTTTGGCTGTAAATTTGCTAATGTCCAACCACATAGTGGTTCACAAGCAAATGCAGAAGCTTACAGAGCCCTTCTTCCTGAAGGAGGAAAGATTCTTTCTTTAGTTTTAAATGATGGTGGACACTTAACACACGGTTCTCCAGTTTCCTTCTCATCACATTTTTATCAATTCATTTTCTATCCTTTATCAAAGGAAGGAAAACTTGATTACGATGGAATCTTAGAAATTGCTAAACAAGAAAAGCCAGATTTAATCCTTGCAGGTTATAGTGCATATCCATACGCAATAGACTTTAAAGCAATTAGAGAAATTTGTGACAAAGTAGGTTGTAAATTTATGGTTGATATGGCTCATATTGCAGGCTTAGTTGCTGGTGGTGAACATATGTCACCAATTCCATATGCTGATGTAGTTACTTCAACAACTCATAAAACACTTAGAGGTCCAAGAGGAGGAATCATTTTAACTAATGATGAAGAACTTATTAAGAAGATTAATTCTGCAGTATTCCCATTCTACCAAGGCGGACCTTTAGAGCACATTATCGCTGCAAAAGCCACATGTTTTAAGGAAGCTGATAGTGCAGAATTCAAGAAATATGCTAAGAATGTTGTTCTTAATACAAGAGCATGCCGTGATGCATTTGCAAAGCTTGGAGATAAGGTTAGCTCAACAGATAATCACCTATTCTTGCTTAACACATTAGAATCATTCGGTTTAAATGGTTTAGAAGCTCAAAAGAAGCTTGAAACAATTAATGTTACAACAAATAAGAATATGCTTCCTAACGACACATTAAAGCCAAATAAAACTTCTGGCTTAAGAATCGGCTTTGCTGCAGTTACTACAAGAGGCTGTACAAAGAAAGATGCTGAAAAAGTTGCAGAATTAATTCACAACTTCTTATCGAATAAGATTGATGAAAAAGCAGCTAAAAAAGAAGTTGCCGAACTTATTAAAGATTGGAAACTTATTCAAAACATTTAGTTTTATTTATGAAAAAGAATTTTGTTAAAAGTATTTTATTCGTTTCTTTATCTATGCTAGTTTTTTGCGCATGTGGAATTGTTGCAATAAAGAATAACGGAAATGCTATACAAACAAACGCTTTAACAAAACCTACAAATATAGATTTAAAAGATAATTCAGAAGACGAAATAAGAGAATATTGGTCGTACTTAGATGATTTACCAGCTTCAGAAAGAAGAGGCACAAATCTTTTAAAGAATCTTAAATACATTATGGTCAATAATCCATCGAATCCGGAAAGACCTGCTCAATATTTTTCTTATAGTGTTTGTAGAGATATATATGAAATTACAGATCGTAACTGGGTGAAAGCTCCTGCTAGTGAAATCACAGGTTACGATGAAGAAACAAACACAATTACAGGGTTTAAATATGGAGAAAATCCATATCTTTATTATTACTATCGTAATGATAACTATACAAACCCTCATAGAGCTGGAGACAAGGTATCGCCAGTTGATGGAGAAGGGACTCCACAAGTAATTCTTAATCAAGAACATTTGTGGTCTAAATCTCATGGTTTTAGCGAAAAACAAAATGCCGGTAGTGATCTCCATCATTTAGTTGCTGGTGATCAAGCAGTTAATAAGTGGGCTCACTCAAACCATTCTTATGGTTATGTAGAAAATGAAGATTCTGGATGGGCTGCATCTAGAGTTAAATGGGGCGAGAATAACGCTTTATTAGGAAACAAAAAAGGCAACCCTTTGCATCCAGATTCACAAGATGAATCAGCAACAGTTTTTGAGCCAAGAGATGAAGACAAAGGCGATATAGCTAGAGCTTTATTCTATATGGCTGCTCGTTACAATTATTTTGGCATTGATGAAACTCAAGCATCAGAATCTGAACCAGATTTATTACTTGTTGACCATGTTATTTCTAACGACACAACACAAGTTTGTGACGGAACAAATGGACCTGCTAAATATGGTAAATTATCCGATTTATTAGAATGGGTGAAATTAGACCCTGTTGATGTTTTTAGTGATGAAGGTATGCACGAAGTGCATCGTAACAATCTTATCTATAACAATTTCCAATATACAAGAAATCCATTTATTGATTTTCCTGAATGGATTGATTACATATGGGGTGATAAAGCCGAGACTGGAATTGCAAGTCCTGCAACCGACACTATTAATGGTTACAACGAGGAAACAACAGAATGCTATGAGAAGATTACTTCTTTAAACGAATTAACAAGCGGCAGATATATTATTGGATCTCAATACGGTGACAATTTTTATGCAATGAGCAACAAAACTATTTCATCCGGAAAAATAGCAGGTCACGCAATTACAGTTAAAGATGACAAAATTTCTCTAGATTATAAAAATGATTATGAAGTTAATTTAACTGTTACAAAAGATAGCTCAACTAAAGTATCTATCAGCGTTCCAACTGGATATATCAGATATTCAGGTTCGTCTACTAATTTAGAAATCGGAACTCCTAGTTATGAGTGGAATGCATCTGTTGCAAATAATTGTGGAACATTTAATTTTTCTACCGGAACAAGATCATTAGCTTTTACAACTAGTAGCGGAGGTTTTAAAGCCTACGCATCAATTACTGAAGGAACTTATTTGAATTTAGAATTGTATAAGTATGTTGGCGAAACAAAAGAGACTTTCGCACAAGCAATAATGAACCATATTAACTGTGATTCAACAGGGGTTACTGGTCCTACATTTGATGTTGGTTACGAATGGTCAGATTTATCAATTATCTTTGCAAAACTCCCATCAAACGATAAAGAATACTTGCAAAATTCAACTGCAGACGAGAGTTCAACTAACATTATTGAAAAGGCTATGTACCGCTACGATTACATAGTTGCAAAATATTCTGCTTATGAAGATTTTATATCTCGAAATCCATCAATGCTGTTCTATGATTTTGTAATAAATAATAACGATGAAGAAACTTCAGTATTATTGCCAATTATAGTTGTTATAAGCCTAGCAACATTAACATCTTTAGGAACATGTCTTTATATCAAGAAAAGAAATCGCGAAATAAATTAGGGTCATCTGACCCTTTTTTGTTTCTTTCAATATAAGAAATTTATATAATTACTTTAATATGAAAAAGATTTTTATCACATTGTTAAGTGCGTCTATATTGAGCACAATTGCAGTTGGCATAGTTGCTACTAATAAACATGTTTTTGTTAAAGAAACAGTAATGGTTAATGCAGCCTCTCCAACAAAGCCTACAACTATTGATTTAAAAGATAATAGTGAAGAAGAAATTCGTGAATATTGGTCATATTTAAACGACTTACCAGAATCTGAAAGAAGAGGAGAAAACCTTCTTAAGAATCTTAAATATATTATGGTGAACAATCCTGCTCATCCTGATAAAACAGCACGTTATTTTTCTTATAGCGTTTGTAGAGATATCTATGATATCACTGATCGTAACTGGGTAAAATCTCCTGCTAGCGAAATAAGCGGCTATGATGCTTCTAGTAACACAATTACAGAATTCAAATATGGAGAAAATCCATATCTTTATTACTATTATCGAAATGATAATTATACAAATCCGCATAAAGCTGAAGATAAGGTGTCTCCAGTTGATGGAGAAGGAACTCCTCAAGCCATACTTAATCAAGAGCATTTATGGTCTAAATCTCATGGCTTTAGTGAAAAGCAAAATGCAGGTAGTGATCTCCATCATTTAGTTGCTGGCGATCAAGCAGTTAATAAGTGGGCTCACTCAAACCATTCTTATGGTTATGTTCAAAACGAAGATTCAAGTTGGGCTGCAGCAAGAGTTAAATGGGGAGAAAATGATGCATTATTAGGAAACAAGAATGGCAATCCACTACATAGTGCATCACAAGACGAATCAAATACTGTATTTGAACCGCGAGATGAAGACAAGGGCGATGTTGCAAGAGCTTTATTCTATATGGTTGCTCGTTATAACTACATTGGTGATGATGCAACCAAAGCTTCTGAAGCAGAACCTAACTTAACATTAGTTGATTACGTTATTTCAAACGAAACAACACAAGTTTGCGATGGAACAAACGGTGCTGCTAAATACGGTAAATTATCAGATTTACTTGATTGGGTTAAAGTTGATCCGGTAAATGATTCTACAAATGAAGGAATGCACGAGATTCATCGTAACAACCTTATTTACAATAATTATCAATATACAAGAAACCCATTTATTGATTTCCCAGATTGGATTGATCTTATTTGGGGAGATAAAGCATCAACAGGAAAAGCCGATCCTTCAATTGATAGACTTTATGGAATCAATAAAGTTGCTCCAACATCAATTACATTAAGTGCTGCAAAGACAGAAATTAAAAAGGGTGAAATAGTTAAAATAAATGTTAGTTCAGTTGCACCAAGTGACGCTTCAAAAGCAGTTACCTATTCATCAAGTAATGAAAATATTGCAACAGTTGATGCAAGTGGAAATGTAAAAGGAATTGGAGAAGGCGAAGTTACAATTACTGCTACATCAAAATTAGAAAGTAATGTAAAAGCAACTATTACAATTAAAGTAACTGTGGATAAGATGAATCCAGTTATTCTAATTGTTGGTGGAATAGGTGCAGTTGTAGTAATAATTATCTTAATCATTGTGTTTGCAAACATGTCTAAAAAACAAAGAAAATCAGCAATGAAAAAGATAACAAAATCTGTTAAGTCTTCCTCTAAAAAGAAGAGTAAAAAATAACAAAAAAGGTGACCGTTGTTGACTAGTCCACATCGAGTCACCTTTTTCGTTATTTAATTAAGCTGACAAGTACTTGTTTTTCCTTATCACTAATAAATGCTGAATTTATAGTATTAATGGCGATTTGCTGCAATATTTCATCAGAATAACCATGTTTTGCTAATATTTCATATTGCTCAACAAGGGTAGTGTTGCATGGTGCCATATCATCACTATTTAATGTAACAACAATACCTCTTTTGACGAATTCTTTAATAGGCATTTTGTCATAGTCTGGGAATTCTTTTGTAACATGATTTGATACAGGGCACATTTCAAGTGGAATCTTACGTTCAGCAAGCTCATTCATTAGCTTTTCATCATATATAGATTTAATGCCGTGGCCAATACGAACCGCACCCATATCTAACGCACTTCTTACTGATTCAGGACCTGAGGCTTCACCAGCATGAATTGTGAACGGAACTTCTAAATCTTTAGCAAGTGCGAATTGATCTACAAACATTTCGTTTGGGAATAAACTTTCAGCTCCAGCAATGTCCAATGCACAGACACCTTTATTTAAGTATTTACGTGTAACTTTAACTGTTTCCATATTTTGGGCATAGTTATTGTTGCCGCGCATCATGCATAAGATAAGTTGTGATTTAAAATTGTATTTTTGATTTGCTTCTTTCATTGCATCAATAAGAGTTGAAACAACGTTATCTTGTGTTAATCCTTTTTCACACGAAAGTTGAGGTGCCATTCTAATTTCTGCATATTTAAGTCCTTGTTCTGACAAACGTTTGATTAAATCAATAATAGATTTTCTTAAACCATTTTTTGTTTGTAAAACAAGGGCAGGAATATCAAATTTTTCAAGGAATTGAACTAATGAAGAGCATTCATCAGTGCAAACCATGCGTTTATAAATTTCTTTTGGATCATATGATGGTAATTCCACTCCATCATCTTTTGCTATTTCTATAACCACTTCTGGTGATAGAGAGCCATCTAAGTGTAGATGTAAATCTACTAATGCTAATTTTCTGTAATTCATACAATTATTATCTTATAAAACTTTATAAAAGTGTAGCATAAAGCAATCCAAAGGCTTTGCCTTTTTTCAAAATTCTAAAAATTAATGTTTCTTTTAATTGTATCTATTTTCTTTTATTTGCAAATAACGTGATAAACTATTAGCGTTATGAAAAAGAGTACATACGATAAATTAATGAAATTTAGAGATGACCGTGATTGGTCTCAATTCCATACAGGAGAAAATTTAGCAAAATCTATTTGCATTGAAGCTGCCGAATTACTTGAAGTTTTCCAATGGAGCGATAAAGAAAAATCAATTGAAAAGATTAGAGAAGAACTTGCAGATGTTTTTATGTATGCAACATTATTAGCAGATAGATATCATCTTGATATTGACGAAATTATGCTTGAGAAGCTTAAAAGAAATGAAGAAAAATATCCTGCAGAATTAGTCAAAGGATCAAGCAAAAAGTATACTGAATATAAGGAAATTGCTAGAAACAAAAAATAAAGTATTTAGAAAAAATAACTGCGATTTGCAGTTATTTTTCTTTACTTTTCGCGATATCTTCGGGAGATTTATATATAAATTTCTTTCTTGAGATATAGTTCCAAAATAGAACAATTAATGTCTTAATACCGAAGAATAAACAGAACCAGAAGAACTTCCAAAAATCAAATGGTTTAGAACTATCTTTTAAGAACTCTAACCAGTTCATAAAATCAACGTGTAAGCAATTATTGCCAATCAATGTAAATATAGCCATAATGCCTAGACCAATGCCTAATCCAATAAGAGAAAATAGGGCAAACAATAATACATTTTTTGTTGATTTTGCATTAACTGATTCATCAACATTTTTGTAAACCCAAAAGGTTGAAAGAACCCAATTAACAACAAGTGAAACTAAGAATCCTGCAGCTGTGCAAATGACCGTTTCCCACATTCCCCAATTATCAGGTATTGGTAATGCGATTAAAGAGGAAACTCCAAAATCAACTAAAGTTGCAACAACTCCAGTAATAATGAATCTAACAATTTCCCAAGGGATTGATTTATTTTTCTTTGTTATCTCTTGCATGATAATCTTTTAAGACTTCTTCATAGACGTCTTTAATTTGTGTACCAACTTTATCAATTGATCGTTCTGAAACTACTCTATAACCTTCTTGGATAACTTTTTCATCACGATTATTTATAACTTTTGTTAAGATATCGACGAATTCATCGTTGTTGTGACCTTTATAGCAATCTATGCCATCGTGTAACCAATCAGCGTAAACACCAATATCACGAATAACACACGGGCAATAGGAAGCTAAAGCTTCAAGTGTAACGATACCTTCGTTTTCTTCATATGAAGGAAAGAAGAAAGCATCAGCGTTTTGGAATGCGCCTTTAACAACTTTAAAATCTTCAACGTATCCAGCCATAATTGCGTTTTCTGGACGATGTTTGATTGCTTTTCTAATAAAGTGAGATTGAAGTATTGGTGAAAGATGTGAGAACCAAATGAATTTTACATCTGGCATTTTACGAGCGACTTCAAAGAAGTCTTGTAAACCTTTTCTCTTAAATGGTAATCCAAGACCAATAACAACTTTTCTATCAGGTTCTAACTTAAAATAGTTTCTAAAAATATCTTTGTATTCAGGATTGATGGCATATCCTTTTAAATCAATACCATTACTAACCGACCAAACCTTCTTGTTGTAGCCATAAGCTTCAATTAAACCTTTTGAATATGGTGTAGGAGTAACAATGTAGTCGGCATGTGAATACATCTTCTTTAATCTCCAGAAATAGAAAACAGACATAAGTTTCCAACATCTAAAAGAATCTTTAAAGTCTTCTTTTGTTGAATGTCCGTGAACAATAACTGGAATATGTTTTTTATTGCATCTTCTTAATACGCGATATGAATTGAACATGTATGTATTAATATGTGCAATATCATAGTCATCTTTTGGGTTTAATGTGTATTCGATGCCTGATAATTCACAAGCACGAATTTGGTGTTTTAAAGCACGTCCGATACCGGATTTACGAATAGATTTTTCGTTTTCAAAATATAATAAAACTTTCATACGCTAACTATTATAACAAAAAATGTTATAATTACTGCAATGGAAATGATTAGCATTGGTCTTAAAAAATATGAAGTTGTGAAAGTTGTTAAAGAAAGCGACTTCCATTTTTCGATGATTTGTAAGTATAAAAATAAGCAATATTTTGTTCGTCAATTTAAGATGATGCAAGCATACGAACATTGTATTCAAGATTACAAAGCAATTAAAAAATTAGGTATTAAAATACCTAAAATGATTAAAAATAGTAAGAAAAATCTCACAATTTTGTATCAATATATTGATGCAGAAAACTGTGCACAAAAGCTATCAAAAGAAGATATCCCAGAGAACTATTTTGATAAGTTGTTTTTGCTTCATAGATTCGCAAAATTCTCAAAAGTTGATCTTAATTATCTCCCAGAAAAATTTAGATTTTTTAACAATGAGATGTATTACATGTCTTATGAATTTTTCCCAATTGGTGGAGAGAAAAACTTTGAAGATTTTGGATTGTTCCGCTGGCATTATGGAATGGATGCAATGAATCATTTAAAGGAACTTGGACTTCCAATTGATAAGAAAAGAGTTCTTACACTTCCTGAGTTAAAAAAGAAGATAGTTTTACTATCTATCATGAAATGGTAAGATATTGATGATGGAAAACGCAATTTTGTTTCATTTATCAGCAAATAAGAAGCTAACTGAGAAGGTAGCTAGTATTTTAAATTTACCTATAGGAAAAGTTGAAATTGAAAAATTTGCTGATGGCGAACTTATGTGCAGAAATCTTTCTAATGTAAAAGGGAAAGATGTTTATGTTATCCAATCAACAGGAAAACCTGCTCAAGATAATATCTTTGAAATATTAATTTTCGTTGATGCTTTAAGAAATTGCGAAGCAAAATCTGTTAATTTAGTTATTCCATATTTTGGATATTCAAGACAAGATAGACCAGCTAGAACAGGTGAACCAATTAGTGCAAAAGTTGTTGCAAAATTATATCAATCAGTTGGTGCAGATAAAGTTATCACATTTGATTTACATACATCTCAAATTCAAGGTTTCTTTTCTTGCCCAGTAGTTAACATAGATACAATTGAATTATTTGGTAACTACTTTGTAGACTATTTCAAAAAACAAGGCGTTAGTGCTAATGATATAGTTATTGTTTCACCAGATCACGGTTCACAACTCAGAGTTCGTGATTTATCTTCAATGTTTGATCATGCTTCAATTGCTATTATTTCCAAAAGACGTCCTGCTCCAAATAAGAGCGAAATCACAAGCGTTGTTGGAGACGTTAAAGATAAGACGTGTATCATCATAGATGATATTTTAGATACTTGCGGCACTATTAATAATGCATTTGAATGCTTAAAAGAACATGGTGCAAAAGAAGTTTATGTTGCTGCTACACACGCAGTATTTTCTGGTGACATAAACACAGAAATTAAAGGTGTAGTTGTCACCGATACATTAGAAAAAGAAATTAAAGGAGTTAAAGTTTTGTCAGTTGCTGAGCTTTTAGCTAAAGCAATAATGGATAACTAATATATATTAGTGTTACCTTGCTGAACCACTTACAAAACAAGGAATGAATATGAGAAATAAAGTGATTAGATCAATTACTACAAATGGTATTGTCGCAGCACTTTATTTTATTTTGACATTAATCTCAACTCCATTCTCTTTTGGTTTAATTCAAATAAGAATTGCCGAGCTCCTAATTCTCTTATGCTTCTTTAGAAGAGATTATGTTGTTGGAGTAACAATTGGATGCGTATTAAGTAATTTAATGTCTCCTCTAGGAATGTGGGATGTTTTATTTGGCACATTAGCAACATTAGTGTCTGGTTTATTAGTGTCTTTTATGAGACATCTTTTAATTGCGGGCTTGATTCCAGTTGTAATAAATGGTTTTGCAGTTGGTGCTGAATTATATTTCTTGAGCGAACAAGCTCCTATGTTTTGGGTGGCTGTTGGCGCTGTTGCCTTAGGAGAATTGATTGCCGTAATTGGTTTAGGATATAGCTTATTTATGATTATAGGAAAGCGCGCTAAATTCCAAGAGGTAATTGGCGCAGAAAGGAACCTAACATTTAGGTGGTAAAATTATGAGTTTGAGAGCATTTGCAAGCGGTTGTAATATCATCGCATTTGAAAAAGAAAATAAGAAGTATGGGATGTGTTGTGCATGGTCAACAATGTTAGATTACGATGTGATTGGTATGCTTTTAGGATCCCAATCCATAACAGGTAAAAAATTAGAAGTTGGAGATATCGTTGGAGTGTCTTCTTTATCGGTCGGGCAAGAAGAAATTGCTAATGTTTTTGGAAGCAATCATTCGGACGAAGTTAATAAGTTTAAAAATATAGGAATTACATGCAAAATCCCTGCAATTCTAATAAATAATGCAAAAACGCGAATGGTTTGCAAAGTAACAAAAATAGCCCATTTAATCGAAGGAAATGACGATAATTTTGTTGTTTTAAAAGTATTAGAATTTGAACAAGAAAAAACGAAAGAATTCCTTCCTTTGGAAGCTGTTTTACGCGAATAAAACATCATATTCATAATAGAAGTAAATGCAAAAATATTTTTGCAGTGTATAATATTCCACGTATGAAAGATTTTTACTTAGAAATATTACATATTGATAAACAAACCGGAGCAAGATATGGAATCTTGCACACTCCACATGGGGATGTTGAAGTTCCAATGTTTATGCCTGTTGGCACACTTGCAACAGTTAAAACTTTGTCACCAGAAGAGGTAAAATCTCTTGGTGCTGGTGTCATTTTGTCTAACACTTATCATTTACATTTAAGACCAGGCGAAGACATAGTTGCAAAAGCTGGTGGTTTACATAAGTTTATGAACTATGATGGACCAATTTTAACTGACTCTGGTGGATTCCAAGTTTTCTCGCTTCAAGAAAATAGAAAGATTACTGAAGAAGGCGTCACTTTTAAGTCTCATTTGAATGGAGACAAATTATTCTTTACCCCTGAAAGTGTTATTGGCATCGAAGAAAAACTTGGTGCAGATATCATTATGTCGTTTGATGAATGTATTCCATATCCAGCCGATGAAAAATATGCAAAAAATTCTGTTGAAAGAACCATTCGTTGGGCTAAACGTGGCAAAGATGCTCACAAAAGAGAGGATCAAGCCTTATTTGGAATTGTTCAAGGTGGAGAATTCCCAGAACTCAGAAAACATTGTGCTGAAGAATTAGTTAAATTAGATTTTCCTGGTTATTCAATTGGTGGAACATCAATTGGCGAGCCTAAAGAAGTTTTCTCTAAAATGGTTGAATATTCAGTTAAATATTTACCAGAAGATAAACCAAGATACCTTATGGGTATAGGTTCAATTGATTACTTATTAGAAGGTATTTCTATGGGTGTTGATATGTTTGACTGTGTCTTGCCTACTAGAATTGCTCGTCATGGCGCATTAATGACCTCCAGAGGAAGAGTTAACATTCGTAACGAACAATGGAAAGAAGATTTCTCTCCACTTGATCCAGAATGTGATTGTTATACATGCAAAAATTATACAAAAGCATATTTAAGACACCTTTATGTTGCTGATGAATCTTTTGGTAAGAGATTATTATCTCTTCACAATGTAAGATTCTTAATTCATTTGATGGAAGAAGCTCGTAAAGCAATTAAGGAAGATAGATTCGGAGATTTCAAAGCAGAAATGCTTGCGAAATATGGATCAAAGAAAGGATTCTAATGGATATTTCATTATTTGATTTTGATTTACCAGAAGAATTGATTGCTCAATCTCCTGCAGCTAAACGTGACGAATCACGTCTTTTGCTCGTGGATAAAAAGCATAAACAATTTAAGGATTCAATCTTTCATAATATTATTGATTATTTGCATAAAGGTGATGTTTTAGTAAGAAATAATACGAAAGTATTACCTGCACGTTTATTTGGAAACAAAGAAGGTACAGGAGCACATGTTGAAGTACTTCTTTTAAAACAAATTGAAGGTGACATTTGGGAATGCTTAACTGGAAATGCAAAGCCAATTAAAGTTGGTTCGGTTATTTCCTTTAAGGACGGCTTATTAAAAGCCGAATGTCTTGAAATTAAAGATGAAGGCATTCGTATAATGAAATTTATTTATAAAGGAATTTTCCTAGAAATATTAAACGAAGTAGGTAATATGCCTTTGCCACCTTATATTAAGAAACAATGTGAAGATAATTCTAGATATCAAACAGTTTATGCAAAAGTACTTGGAAGTGCTGCTGCTCCAACTGCAGGTTTTCACTTTACTCCTGAACTCTTAAAACAAATTGAAGATAAAGGCGTAGAAATCATTGATGTAACGTTAAATATAGGTCTTGGAACATTCAAACCTGTGAAAGAAAAAACTGTTGAAGAACACGTTATGCATACCGAGCATTATTGCGTGTCAAAAGAAGCTGCTGAAAAGCTCAATAAAGCAAAGGCAGAAGGCAGAAGAATTGTTGCTGTTGGAACTACTGCAACTCGTACCCTTGAAGCAGTCATGCAAAAGTATGGAAAATTCGTCGAATGTGAAGAAGATACAGCTATCTTTATCAAGCCTGGGTATAAGTTCTTAGCAATTGATGCTTTGATCACAAATTTCCACCTTCCAAAATCAACATTAATTATGTTAGTTTCTGCACTTGCTGGACGCGAATTTATACTCGAAGTTTATAAGCATGCAGTTGATGAAAAATACAGATTCTTTAGCTTTGGAGACTCAATGTTTATTTATGATGAAAAAGATTAATTATTACGATAAATCCAGAGAAATCCTTGCAAAAATCGATGATTTGCAAAGAAAACCAAAGCTTTTATTACATGCTTGTTGTGGACCGTGTAGCGCTTTTCCTCTTACAGATTTGTGCCCACATTTTGACGTAACAATATTCTTTAACAATAACAATATTTATCCTGAAAAAGAGTATGTGAGAAGACTCGAAGAATTAAAGAAATTTTTGGGCTATTTTGAAAGAGATTTTGGCTATAAAGTTGAACTTATTGTAACTAAATACGATAACGAAAAATACAATGAAGATTTAGAGCAATATAAAGACCTTCCAGAAGGCGAAATTCGTTGTTTTATTTGCTATGAAAAACGTATGAATGAAGCATATAAATTTGCATCAGAAAATGGATATGATTTTTTCACTACTGTTATGACAATTTCACGTCAGAAAAATTCACAAAAATTGAATGAAATTGGTGAAAAATTATCCAAGGTTTATCCTAATGTCGAATATTTTTATTCTGACTTCAAAAAACACAAAGGAATCGACATTGGAAGAGACATGAGAATTAAGTATAATTTGTACAATCAACTTTACTGCGGTTGCAAATATACATATCAAAAAGGTTTAGAAAAGGAGGCAAAGAAAAATGAAAGTAATTAAACGAATTATTTGTTTTTTAGGTAAACTCTTTGGTTTAATTCCTTTCTTAATTCTTTTAAGACCTCGTTATTACACCGAAAACCCAAAAAAGCATACAAAAGCTATTAAAGGCGGTGCAATTATTACATCAAATCACTACCATTTAATGGATTTCTTTACTATTTGGTTCGCTCATCCTTGGAGACATCAAAGATTCTTCGTCAGCGAAGCTGTCTATCAACATTCATTTGTTGGATGGTTATGCAAAATGGTCGATTCTATCCTTGTCCATCGCGAAAGAAGTGATATGACTTGGATGGATGAAGCAGAAAAAACTGTAAACAAAGGATCAATTGTTACAATTTTCCCAGAAGGAAAGATTGTTCGTAACGGAAGAATCGAACAATTCCATCCAGCTGCAGTCTATTTGGCATTAAGAACAGGAAAACCAATTATTCCTCATTACATTGAACCAAACTATTTTAAATGGAAACGCGCGCGTATAATTATGGGCGATCCTATTTATGTAAAAGACTACATTAAGTCTGATAATCCAACTCCTGATGAAGTTAGAGAAATGTGCGAAATTTTACGTAAGAAAACAATGGAATTAAAACGTAAAATGGAACTCTATCGTAAGTATCATACACGCAGTATTATTTGGTGGCATTCATGGTTCAATGATTTTTCAAAAGCCATTCTTTGGCTCCCTACAAAATTCGTTTTTCCGGCTAAATTTCACTACTTAGATGGGGCATCAAAAAAGAATAGAAATCCTAAAGGAAAAGCTGTTGTTGTATCTAAACATTACTGGTTCTCTGATGGCCCAATTTTATCAGTTCATATGATGTCTAGACGTATCAGAATCATCATTGGAAAAGACCTTTTTGATTGCCGTCCATGGCTTTTAGGACATCTTTTATGCATAGGTTATGACCGTAAAAATGACACTTCTGATCCAAAATGTTTCTTAGAATGTATTAACGTTTTAAAAGCTGAAGGTGTCATTGGTATCTATCCAGAGGGTCATATTCAACAAAATACTGCAGAGGGTGAATTCCACCAAGGAGCAGCATATTTTAGCCTTATGACAGGTGCTCCAGTTCACTTCTATTTCATGGCAAATCCATGGAAACCATTTAGGTTCAATCATGTTATGATTGGTAAGACAATTGATCCTAAAGATTTATATACTCCAGAAGAGATGAAAAAGAAGGAAACAATTGCAGCGTTTAATGAGGTACTTAGAACATATTTTTTCGCCATCCAAAAAGAGGCAAATAAGTACGTCAGAAAACCTAAAAAATAAGCAAAAAATTATCAAAAAATTGGGGTATTTTTACCCCTTTTTTCATACCTAAATTACATTATTTTAAAATATTTGCTTGCGCTTATATATAATATCGCGTATATTATTACACGTTGGCGTTTGCGTTGATATGCGAGGTTGCTGACACACCGACAGGCGTGGTCATGAACGGTGGTCAGGGAATTCGCATTGAGCAATAGCCGAAAGCCTGAAAAAAAGAAAATTAACAGAAGGAGGAAAATTCATGGCAAAAACAAAAAACATTAGAATTCGTTTGCAAGCCTATGATCACAAGATACTTGATGCAAGTGTCGCAAAGATCGTTACAGCTGCTAAGAATTCCGGCGCTGTTGTTATTGGTCCAATTCCACTACCAACAGAAAAGCAAGTTTACACAATCTTACGTGCTGTCCATAAGTACAAAGATTCACGTGAACAGTTCGAAATCAGAACACACAAGAGATTAATCGATATCTCTAATCCAACAAAGGAAACTGTCGATATGCTTAAACGTCTCGACTTACCAAGCGGAGTAGATATCGATATCAAGTTATAAGGAGGTAAGACATCATGAAAGAAATTATTGGTCGTAAAATGGGCATGACAGAAGTCTTCGCTAAAGATGGCACTATGTATGCTGTTACAGTCGTTGAAGTCTTACCAAACATTGTTACTCAAGTCAAAACCTTAGAGAAAGATGGCTATACCGCTCTCCAAGTCGGATTTGAAGAAAAGAAAGAATCCAAGGTTAACAAAGCTGAAAAAGGTCACTTTGCAAAAGCTGGCGTTAAGGCTACAAAACACCTCGGAGAAATCAAAGGCGACGAATTAGCAAACTTCAAAGTTGGCGATGCAGTCAAAGCTGATATCTTCAAAGCTGGCGATATGGTTGACGTAATCGGCACCTCAAAAGGTCGCGGATACGCAGGTACAATCAAACGCTGGGGTCACAAGATTGGTCCTAAAGGACACGGATCTGGTTACCACAGAGGTCAAGGTTCATTCGCTAACAACGGACGTAATAACGCACGTGTTATCCCAGGCAAATTAATGTCAGGACATCACGGTAATCTCTCAGCAACATTACTCAACCTTCAAATCGTTGAAGTCAATGCTGAAAAGAATTACATCTTAGTCAAGGGTGGACTCCCAGGCGCTAAGAAATCACTTGTCACTATTCGTAGTGCAATCAAAGCTCAATTAGGCAAGCCAAACGTAATCAAAGAATTAGTTGACTTAACACCTAAGGCTGAAGAGAAAGGAGAATAACAATGGCTACTAAGAAATTATCAGTCCCTGTATATTCTCTCGCAGGTGAACAAGTCTCTGAATTAGCTCTCGATGCATCAGTATTCGGAGTTAAAGAAAATAAGCAAGTTATGTATGATGCCGTTAAGGTCTATCGTGCAAACATGCGTCAAGATACTGCTAAAACAAAGAAACGTGATGAAGTTAGCGGTGGTGGCAAGAAGCCATGGAGACAAAAAGGCACAGGTCGTGCTAGAGCAGGTTCAACACGCTCCCCAATCTGGGTTGGTGGTGGAACAGTATTCGGCCCAACAGGTGTCCAAAATCACGAACTTAAACAAAACCGTAAGGAACATCGCTTAGCATTACGCTGTGCATATTCCTCAATGGTTAAAGAACTCAAAGTTGTTAATGAATTCAATATGAAGAAAATTTCTACAAAAGAATTCGTTAAAGTCCTTGATGCTCTTAAAGCAACTGGAAAGACATTGTTAATCGTGTCTCAACAAAACGACAATCTTCTTCTCAGTGCTTCTAACGTTGAACGTGTAGTCGTAACAGGCTATACCAACGTCTCGGTCTATGACTTAATGTACTTCGATCACATTGTTACTGATCAAGATACAGTTAAAGCCATCGAAGAAAACTTAAAGGAGGGTAAATAATTATGGCAAAGAAAGCAGCTGCTAAAGCAACTAAGGCTACAAAAGCCACAATTCATGACTTCGATATAATTATCGAACCAGTCATTACAGAAAAAACAATGACCCTCATGCAAGAACAAAATAAGGTTACACTTCGCGTTAGCGGTAAAGCTAATCGTGCTGAAGTTAAGAAAGCCTTCGAAAACGTCTTCGGCGTTAAGGCTCTCAACGTTAACATTATTAATGTTCGCGGCAAAGAATGCTCAAGAGGTGGACGTTATAAAGGTTCAATCTCTGGCTTCAAGAAAGCAGTCGTTACTATCGCAGAAGGCGAAGCACTCGACTTATTCAAAGAATAGTTTGAAACAGAACTACACATTATAGGAGATATAAAAAATGTCAATTAGAAATTACAGACCGACCTCTGCGTCACGTCGTAATATGACCAACTTGACGTTCGATGAAATCACCAAATCAACTCCTGAAAAAAGCTTAACAGTTAAGCTTAGCAAAACTGGCGGACGTAATAACCAAGGTGTTATTACAACCCGTCATATCGGTGGTGGTCATAAACGTCGCTATAGAGTCATAGACTTCAAACGTAACAAAGACGGAATCGTCGGTACAATCAAAGCAATCGAATACGATCCAAACCGTAATGCAAACATCTTATTAATCGCTTATACAGATGGCGAAAAGAGATACATCATTGCTCCACAAGGAGTAAAAGTTGGAGACAAAGTTGTCTCAGGTGAAAATGTCGACATCAAAGTCGGTAACGCTCTTCCATTAAAAAACATTCCAGAAGGAACATTTGTTCATAACGTTGAGCTTCAACCAAAGAAAGGCGGCCAAATGTGCCGTGCTGCCGGAACAAGTGCTCAAGTACTTGGTGCCGAAGGCAAATACATTATTCTTCGTTTAGCATCAGGCGAAGTCCGTAAGGTCTTAGCAGAATGCCGTGCAACAATTGGTGTTGTTGGTAACGAAGACTTCATCCTTGTTAATAAAGGAAAAGCAGGTAAGACACGCTGGTTAGGTACAAGACCTACAGTCCGTGGTTCTGCTATGAACCCTAACGATCACCCACATGGTGGTGGTGAAGGTAAATGTCCAGTCGGTCGTGATGCACCACGTACTCCATGGGGTAAACGTGCTCTCGGCGTTAAGACAAGACGCATCAAAAAGGCTTCTACAAAATTAATCGTTCGTAGAATCAATGATAAATAATGAAAGGAAATAGTTAGATATGTCACGTAGTATCAAAAAAGGCCCATTCTGTGCCGAAGAACTTCTTGCAAAAGTTGACGAATTAAACGCAGTTAACAAGAAAGAAGTTATTAAAACTTCATCACGTGCTTCAACAATTTTCCCTTCATTTGTTGAACACACATTCGCAGTCTACAATGGCCGCGAACACATTACTGTCTATGTCACAGAAGACATGGTTGGTCATAAGTTAGGAGAATTCGCTCCAACAAGAACATTCAAAGGCCACCATGGTAACAATGCTGAAGACAAGGCAGCAGCTAAATAAGGAGGAGACAAACTATGGCAGAAGAAAAGAAAACCGTAGCTAAGAAAGCTCCAGCAAAGAAAGCACCAGCCAAGAAGGCAGCTCCAAAAGCTGAAAAAGCAGTTAAAGAAGCAGCTCCAAAGGCAGAAGCAAAGAAAGCTGAAGCAAAAGTCGAAGCTCCTAAGAAAGTTATGCCTACAAGCGCACGTGCAACAGCCTATGATTGCCGTGTCACTCCACGTAAGGCACGCTTAGTCATTGACTTAATTAGAGGAAAAGATGTTAACGTTGCACTTGGCATTCTTGCTAACGTCAACAAAGCAGCTTCCCCAATCGTTGCTAAAGTTGTTAAATCAGCAGCTTCAAATGCTATCAACAACTTCGGTATGGATGAAGAAAGCTTATACATCGCTGAAATCTGGGCCAATGATGGCATCCGTATGAAACGCTTCTTACCAAGAGCTAAGGGTAGCGCATCCGGATTAGTAAAGAGAAATAGCCACATCACAGTTGTGGTTAAAGAAAGATAAGGAGGAATAGACAATGGGTCAAAAAGTTAGTCCAGTTGGCATGCGTGTTGGTATCAACCGCGATTGGCATTCTCGTTGGTTCGCAAATGATCACGACTATTCCAAATACCTCCTTGAAGACGTTAAGATTCGTAAATATGTAACTAAGAACTTGAAATCAGCTCTTATTTCACATGTTGAAATCGAACGTAAGAAATCCGGCGACAAAACAAGCGTCAAAGTCATGATCTTCACAGCTCGTCCTGCAGAAATCATTGGCCAAAACGGTGCTAATGTCGAAAAGATTAAAAAAGAAATTTGCAAATTAATTAATTGTGAGTCAGTCCGTGTCGACGCAGTTGCAGTTGAAAATCCAGATTTGGATGCTTCACTTGTTGCTCAAGGCATTGCTGCTGAACTCGAAGCCCGTGCTTCATTTAGAACCGCTCAAAAGAAAGCAATTCAAAGAGTTCGTAAAGCTGGTGCAAAAGGTGTCAAGACAATGGTCTCAGGCCGTCTTGGTGGTGCAGATATCGCTCGTAGCGAAGGCTATAAAGATGGTATCGTCCCACTTACAACACTCCGTTCCAACATCGACTTCGCAATTGCAGAAGCAGTTACAGCTTATGGACGTTTAGGTGTCAAAGTTTGGATCTGCCGCGGTGATAAAGCAGCTGAACAAAGAGCTGCTGAAAAAGCAGGCAGAAAGGGAGCAAGATAATATGTTGCAACCAAAGAGAGTTAAATACCGCCGCCCACATGGTATTAAATACGAAGGCCTTTCAAAAGGTGGAAACACTGTTTCCTTCGGTGAATTCGGTCTTCAAGCTGTAGATGGTGCATGGGTAACAGATCGTCAAATCGAATCTGCTCGTATCGTCTTATCAAAATTCATTAAAAAGGAAGGTAAGGTTTATGTCCGCATATTCCCACACCTTGCTAAAACTAAAAAACCAGCCGAAGTCCGTATGGGTTCCGGTAAAGGTAACCCAGAGAACTGGGTCGCAGTTGTTAAGAAAAACCGCGTCATGTTCGAAATGGGTGGCATTCCAGAAGCAGAAGCACGTAGAGCATTACATTTAGCTTCATACAAGCTTCCATGCAAATGCCGTGTCATTGCTAAGGAGGTCAAATAACCATGAAAGTTAAAGAAATTCGTGAACTCACAAATGAAGAATTAGCTGAAAAGTTATATTCCCTCAAAGAGCAATTATTCAATCTACGTCGTAAAAAAGCTGTTGGACAACTTGAACACGGCGAAGAAGTCAGAAGAGTTCGTAAAGATATCGCAAGAGTCATGATGGTTCAACGCGAAAGAGAACTCGGTGTTAAATAAGGAGGATTGACCAATGGAAAGAAATAGAAGAACTTCATTACAAGGCGTCGTCGTTTCTACAAAGATGGCTAAAACCATCGTTGTCGAGGTCGAAACTCACAAGAAACACGCTAAATACGCAAAGCGCGTTAAATACTCTAATAAGTATTACGCACACGACGAAAAGGAAATCGCAAATGTTGGCGATACAGTCACAATCGCTGGTTGTCGTCCATTAAGTGCTACAAAACGTTTCAGACTCGTTTCAGTCGATAAGAAGGCTCTTGAAGAAATCAAAGTCAAAGAAGTCGAATTAGAAACTAAAGAAGAAAAGGTTGAAGCACCTGTCGTTGAAGAAAAGAAAGTTGAAGAAGTCAAAGCTGAAGAAGCTCCAGCTAAAAAGGCTCCAGCAAAGAAACCAGCCGCTAAGAAAGCTGCTTCGAAAGCAGAGTAAGGAGATAATTGAGTATGATTCAAAATGAAACAAACTTAGTCGTCGCCGATAACAGCGGTGCTCGTTCAGTTAGAGTCTTCCGTCTTGCAGGCGGAGGAAACAGAAAATCCTGTAGCATTGGTGACATCGTCACATGTGCTGTTAAGGATGCCATTCCAAATGGCCGTGTCAAAAAGAGTGATATCGTCAAAGGTGTCATCGTTAGAACAAAACACGCTATCAATCGTCCAGACGGTTCACAAATCGCATTCGATGATAACGCAGTCGTCTTAATTGATGCTGAAGGCGCTCCAATTGGCACACGTGTCTTCGGACCAGTCGCAAGAGAACTTCGTGATAAGGGTGAAGGATTTATGAAAATCGTTTCCCTTGCTACAGAAGTCTTATAAGAGGAGGACAACTTATGAAAATCTTAAAAGGTGATAAAGTTATCGTTATCTCTGGTGCAGATAAAGGCAAGACAGGTACTGTCCAAGCCGTCTACCCAAAGACAAACAAAGTTGTCGTCGAAGGCGTCAACGTCCACAAGAAACATAAAAAACCAACTCAACAAAATCCAGAAGGATCAATCGTTGAGATGTATGTACCAATCGATGTAAGCAATGTTGCAATCGTCGACCCAAAAACAAAGAAAGCTTCACGCATAGGTTATAAAGTAGAAAAAGGCGTTAAGACCCGTATCTCAAAAGCTAGCGGAAGCAAATTAAACTAGGAGGAAGCATAAATGGCAGAATCAAAGAAACCTGCAGCAAAGTCTGCAGCAGTCAAGAAATCAACTGCTGCTTCTAAACCTGCAACAGCCAAAAAGACAACAGCTAAAGCTGCTGCTCCAAAAGCAGAAGCTCCAGTAGCAGAAGTCAAAAAGGCTCCAGCAAAGAAAGTTTCAAAAGGTAACAAGGTTCGCAAAGAATCAACAAGACTTCTTGATCGTTACGAAAGTGAAATCAAGAAAGCATTAATGGAAAAATACAATTATTCTTCCGTTATGCAAGTCCCACACCTTGAAAAAATCGTCATCAACATTGGTGTCGGTGAAGCAATCACAAATTCAAAATTATTAGAAGAAAGCGTTAACGAACTCGGTTTAATCACTGGTCAACATCCAGTCTTAACAAGAGCTAAAAAGTCAATCGCTACATTCAAATTACGTGAAGGCCAAGCAATTGGTTGTAAAGTCACACTTCGTGGCGTTCGTATGTATGAATTCTTCGATAAATTAGTCTCAATCGCACTTCCACGTGTTAGAGACTTCCGTGGTGTAAGTAAGAATGCCTTTGATGGTCATGGTAACTATACCCTTGGCGTCAAGGAACAACTTATCTTCCCAGAAATTGACTACGATAAAGTCAGTAAAATCAGAGGTATGGATATCGTTGTTGTTACAACAGCAAACAGTGATGAAGAAGCATATAGCTTACTTGAATTACTCGGTATGCCATTCCATAAATAAGGAGAACAGAAACAATGGCTAAAACAAGTTTGAAAGTCAAATGTGCAAGACCAAAAGCACATAAAGTATCTGAATATACTCGTTGTGAACGTTGTGGACGTCCTCACTCAGTATACAGAAAATTCCATTTATGCCGTGTCTGCTTACGTGAACTCGCATATAAAGGCGAGATCCCAGGCATGAAGAAAGCATCTTGGTAATTTAAAGGAGGAAAATAGTTATGATGACAGATCCAATAGCAGATATGCTTACAAGAATCCGCAATGCTAACCAACTCCGTTATGCTACCGTTTCAATGCCTTCAAGCAAAATGAAAGTTGAAATCGCACGCATTCTTCTCGATGAAGGATTCATTGCAGATTTAAAAGTTGAAGGAGATGTTAAGAAAACATTAACAATCTCTCTCAAATATGGTCCAAATGGTCAACGTATCATTTCTGGATTAAAGAAGATTTCAAAACCAGGTCTTCGTGTTAACGTTAAGAGCGACAAGCTCCCACGCGTTCTCGGTGGCTTAGGTATTGCAGTCATCTCCACAAGTAAAGGAGTCGTAAGTGACAAGACAGCTCGCACCTTAGGTGTCGGCGGTGAAGTCTTAGCTTACGTTTGGTAATTATTATGTCAAGAATTGGTTTAAAAGTTATCAAAGTCCCAACAGGCGTCACTCTTGAACAAAGTGGTGAAGTCGTTACAGTTAAAGGTTCAAAAGGAACATTAACAGTAAACGTCCCAAGTGTCATTACAGTCACAGTCGAAGGCGACGAAATTCGTTGCTCAAGAGCAAATGACGAAAAACACACAAAACAATTACACGGTACAGTTCGTGCTAATCTTCAAAATGCTGTTACAGGCGTTAGCGAAGGTTACAAGAAAGAGATCGTTATTGTTGGTATCGGTTACCGTGCAGCCATGAGAGGCGAAAACATCGTCATGAACGTTGGCTATTCACACGAAATCGTTATCAAACCAGAACCAGGTGCTAAGATTAGTGTCCAATCTCCAACAGAAATTACTGTTGAAGGTATCAACAAACAAGCAGTTGGTCAAACAGCAGCACTTATCCGTGCTACAAGAGAACCTGAACCATACAAAGGTAAAGGTGTTATGTACAAAGGCGAGCATATCATCCGTAAGGAAGGTAAGCGTGCCGGTGCTAAATAAGCGAAAGGAGTATAAGAATGATTACAAAAGAAAGCAAGAACGTAGTTCGCGTTCGCAAACACATCCGTGTTCGTGCAAAAATCTCTGGTACTCCAGAATGCCCAAGACTCTGTGTCTTCCGCTCCAATAAAAACATTGAAGCTCAAGTCATTGATGATGTTAAGGGTGTCACACTTGCTAGTGCATCTTCAGTCGCTTTAAAGCTTGAAAACGGTTCAAACGTTGAAGCAGCTACAAAAGTTGGTGAAGCAATTGCAGCAGCATGTAAAGCTAAAAAGATTAGCAAAGTTGTCTTCGATCGTGGTGGATACATCTATCATGGCCGTGTCGCAGCTTTAGCTGATGCCGCTCGTAAGGGTGGATTAAAATTCTAAGGAGAAAGATCATGGAAGAAAATAAAGTTGTCAACGCTGAAGCTCCAGTAGCAGAAGCCAAAAAAGAAGCTGCTCCAGAAGTCGCTCCTAAGAAAGATGTTCGTCATGATGGCAAGAAACACTTTGATAAAGGCGGTAAGAAGCCATTCGCAAAGAAAGACGAACCAAAAGAATACGAAGAAATCGTTGTCGATATCAATCGTATTGCTAAAACCGTCAAAGGCGGACGTAGAATGCGTTTCTCAGCCTTAGTTGTTATCGGAAATAAGAAAGGCAAATTCGGTTTCGGTACTGGAAAAGCCGCTGAAGTCCCAGATGCAATTAAGAAAGCTCTCGAAGCAGCAAAGCGCAACACATACACATTACACATTGTTAAAAAGGGCGATACAATTGCTCATGAAACATTTGGTAACTTCGGTGCTTGCCACGTATTCTTAAAACCAGCTCCAGAAGGTACTGGAATTATTGCTGGTGGTCCAGTTCGTGCTATTCTCGAACTCGCAGGAATTCGTAACGTCACATCAAAAGTCTATGGTTCACGTGCTCCAATCAACATTATTCGTGCAACCACAAATGGTTTAACAGGTTTAAAGAGCTATGCCCAAGTCCAAGCACTTCGTGGCAAAGCTGATAAATAATCTCACCGAATTAAAAGAAAGAAAGAGGTGCAATTATGAAACTTAATGAACTCAAACACGCCGATGGCGCTACAACCAAAGGATATCGTAAAGGTCGTGGCCTTGGTTCAGGAAACGGTAAAAACTGTGGTACTGGTAACAAAGGTCAAAAGTCACGTTCAGGCGGCTTAAAGGCTCCTGGATTTGAAGGTGGTCAAACTCCTTTATACAGACGTTTACCAAAATTTGGTTTTAAAAACGGTGGTCACATTGAATATGCTATCGTTAACATTTCATCATTAAACAAATTTAAGGATGGCACAGTTGTCACTCCAGCATTATTAATCGAAAGTGGACTCGTCAAGAAAGAACTTGATGGTGTTAAAGTCCTTGGAAATGGCGAACTTAAGGTTAAACTTACAGTCAAAGCCAATAAATTCTCCAAGAGTGCTGAAAAAGCTATCGTTGCTGCTGGCGGCACAGTTGAGGTGATCTAATAATGAAAAAAATCGCCTCCATATTTAAAAACAAAGACATCGTGAACCGTATTTTCTTTACGGTCATGATTCTCCTTGTCGTTCGTATTGGTGCGGCGATTACCGTTCCTGGAGTAACTCCAACAGGTCAATTAGCTGAAGCACTTAATAATTCCTCAGCTGTTGCTCTTATGGATCTCATTGGCGGTGGAGCGTTACAAAACTTCTCCATCTTCGCCCTTGGAGTATCTCCATATATTACCGCTCAGATTATCGTCCAATTATTACAAAAAGACGTTCTTCCGGCCTTGACCGAGTTATCTAAACAAGGTCAATATGGCCGTAAGAAAACTGAGATGGCAACTCGTTATTTGTCTATTATGCTCGGAGTTGTCCAAGCATATGGCATTATTAAAACCATGGAAAATAGTGATTATATCACTATCAACATGGATCTTAACTTCTGGACCTACGCATACATTATTACTGTAATGATTGCAGGTACAATGACAGTTATGTGGCTCGGTGATCAAATCACTGAAAAAGGTCTCGGAAACGGTATTTCCGTCATCATCTTTGCTGGATGTATTCGTAACATTCCAATTCAAATCTCAACCGCATGGAATACTTGGATTAATCCACAATACTATAAGGAAACTCCTGAACTTATTAAAGGTTCATTCCAGTTCGCCTTATACATATTGGCATTCCTCCTTATTCTTGCATTCGTTGTCTTCATTGAATTGTCTGTTAGAAAGATCCCAGTTCAACACAGTGGAAAAAGCGGTGGAACAACAGCAAGTATGGCTAAAGCTAGCTTCTTACCAATCAAGGTAAACTCAGCTGGTGTTATTCCAGTCATCTTCGCTTCATCAATCTTGATGGCTCCATCCGTTATTGCTTCATTTATTTCCGCTGACGCTGCAAACGCTGAATGGTTAAAAATATTTGCTATTAATGATACCGTCACTATGCCGGGATTCGACGGTGCAACATGGCAAATGCCTTGGGGATTACTTATTTATGTAACTCTCATCTTACTATTCGCATTCTTCTATGCATCAATTCAAATTGATCCAGAGAAACTTGCAGAGAACTTCCGTAAAAACGGCTCTTACATTCCAGGTATCCGTCCAGGTAATGAAACTGAAAGATATGTAAAGAAAGTTGTCAATCGTGTTACATGTATCGGTGCTATTGCATTAGCATTCATCGCTGCATTACCAATTGTTCTTACTATTACTAGAGTCTTCGGTAACAACTCATCACTTGCTATTGGCGGTACAGGATTAATTATTGCTGTCGGTGTCTCTATCGAAATTATGAACCAAATTGATGGTTTATTAGCTGGTAAGACATATGATGAAGTTCAAGCGACAGCTGGAAGGAGTTAATCAAAATGGCTAAAAAGCTAAATATGATTATCATGGGTCCACCAGGCGCTGGTAAAGGAACCCAAGCAAAGAAAATTATCGCAGAATACAATATACCACACATCTCCACAGGAGATATGTTCCGCGAAGCAATGGAAGAGGGTACTGAACTCGGCTTACTTGCTAAGAAGTATATTAATGATGGACATTTAGTTCCTGATGAAGTAACAATCGGTCTCGTGAGAGAAAGATTAGCAAGAGAAGATTGCGCTAAAGGCTTCCTTCTCGATGGATTCCCAAGAACAATTCCTCAAGCTGAAGCTCTTGAAGTTATGGCTAAAGAAATTGGCAGAGAAATCCAAGTCGTCATCAGCATTAACACTCCAAAAGAGGAGTTATTCCGCAGAATTACAGGTCGTTTAGTCTGCAAATCATGTGGAGCTCCATATCACAAAGAAAAACGTCAACCAAAAGTTGAAGGTATCTGTGATATATGTGGTGGTCAACTTGTTCAACGTCCAGACGATAACAAGGACGCTCTTGAAGTTCGTCTTGAACATTATGACAAGGAAACAAAACCACTTCTCGATTTCTATGAAAAGAAAGGACTCTTACATACTCTCGACGGCATGAAAGGTGTAGATGTTCTTATGTATGATATCGATGATATCTTGGAGGGTAAGTAGTGATTATCATTAAATCACAACGAGAAATAGAGTTAATGGCCAAGGCCGGACACGTCGTTGCTCTCGTCTTTGACGAGATCAAGGATAAAATCCGCCCTGGCCTAACAACTCAGGATGTCGCTGATATGTGTGAGAAAATTATCCGCGATGCTGGTGCCTACCCAACCTTCTTAGGTTATGGTGGATTCAAAGGAGCAGTATGCGTTTCTATTAATGATGAACTCGTACATGGAATTCCTTCCAAACATAGAGTTATCAAAGATGGCGATATTGTCTCAGTTGATGTCGGTGCAACACTTAACGGCTATGTAGGAGACGCTTGTCGTACCTACCCAGTCGGCGTATGTAGCGAAAACGCACTTCGACTTATAAAAGTTACAGAAGAAAGCTTTTTTGAAGGTATGAAGTTTGCAAAACCAGGCAATCACTTAGGTGATATATCTCACGCAATTCAAAGTTATTGTGAATCTCATGGATATTCCTTACCAAGAGATTACACAGGCCATGGAATTGGTTCTCATTTACATGAAGATCCATACATTCCAAATTATGGCGAAGCAGGAACTGGTCCAGTTCTTAAAGAAGGAATGTGTCTTGCTGTTGAACCAATGGTCGCAGAAGGACATTACGCTGTCAGAGTCCAAAAGGACGGTTGGACAGCTAGAATGAAAGATGGCAAATTATCAAGCCATTACGAAAATACCATTGTTATAACAAAAGATGGTTATGAAATTCTCACCAAATAGGAGGAAATCTATATTATGGCAAAAGAAGGAGTCATCGAGGTAGAGGCAACTGTTATCGAGTCGTTACCAAACGCTAACTTTAAAGTTAAACTCGAAAACGGAGTAGTAATTCAAGCCGGTGTTTCTGGTAAAATCCGTATGCATTACATTCGCATCTTACCAGGTGATAGAGTTACAGTAGAAATCTCACCTTATGATTTAACACACGGGCGTATCACATTTAGATACAAAAACTAAACACGTAGTTATAACTACAGGAGGAAAAACAAATGAAAGTAAGACCTTCAGTCAAACCTATGTGCGAAAAGTGCAAAGTTATTCGCAGACATGGCAAAGTCATGGTTATCTGTGAAAACCCAAAGCACAAACAACGCCAAGGCTAATTAATAGGAGGAAACAAAATCTATGGCACGTATCGTCGGAGTAGATATTCCAAATGAAAAACGTGTTGTTGTCTCAATCACATATATTTATGGTATTGGTGACACAACTGCTAAGAAGATTTGTAAAGACGCAAAAGTTAGCGAAGATATCCGCGTTAAAGATTTAACAGAGGAACAACTCTCAGCTATCCGTCAAGAAATCTCAAAATACAAAGTTGAAGGTGATCTTCGTAGAGAAGTCGCTCTCAACATCAAACGTTTAACCGAAATCGGTTGTTACCGTGGAATGAGACACCGTAAAGGTCTCCCAGTTCGTGGTCAACGTACACGTACAAATGCACGTACTCGTAAGGGTAAACGTAAAACAATTGCTAACAAGAAAGTAGCAAGTCAAGGTTAATGAAAGGAGCATAATATCATGGCAACAAAAACAACTTCACGTAAGAAAAAAGTTCGTCGTTCCTTTACTAAGGGATGGGCTCATGTTCACAGCACTTTCAACAACACAATCATCACAATCACTGATGAAAAAGGTAACGCAATTGCCTGGTCATCAGCTGGTGCACTTGGTTTTAAAGGTGCTAAGAAATCCACACCATTCGCAGCTCAATTAGCTGGCGAAGCAGCAGGTAAGGCAGCATATGAACAAGGACTTCGTTCTGTCGATGTTGACGTTAAGGGTCCAGGTTCAGGTAGAGAAAGCGCAATTCGTGCTTTAGCTACAGCAGGATTACAAGTTTTATCAATTACTGACAGAACACCAGTCCCACACAACGGATGCCGCCCACCAAAGAGACCACGCGGTTAATATTAGGAGGATAATACTATGTCCAATTTACCAAAACCATTCGTTAAAGCATCATTACAACCAGAAGTTACAAAGGTTGATCAAAAATCAAATTACGGCAAATTTGTCGTCACACCACTCGAAAGAGGTTACGGTTTAACAATCGGTAACTCACTTCGTAGAATTCTTTTAGCATCATTACCAGGTGCTTCAGTCTACGGTGTTGAAATCGAAGGTGCACAACACGAATTCTCAGCTCTTGAAGGAGTTGAAGAAGACGTTACAGCTATTGTCTTAAATCTTAAAGACTTAGTTCTTTCAATCGGCGATGAACACGATGAAAATGAACCATTAGTTGTTTCAGTCAAAGGACAAAAAGAAGTTAAAGCTTCAGATTTACAACTTCCAGTCGGCGTTAAGGTTATCAATCCAGATTTAGTCATTGCTCACGTTGCAAAAGATGGCAAACTCAATATGAACATCTATGCAAAAAATGGCCGTGGCTATGTCACAAGCGATGCAAACAAGACAGACAAAGTTAGTTCAGCTGGTAGATTTATTGCTACTGACTCAAACTATTCACCAGTCGTCCGTGCATCATACTCAGTTGAACCAACACGTGTTGACTACGATAGCAAGTTTGATAAATTAACAGTCGAAGTTTGGACAGATGGCAGTATTCTTCCACAAGCTGCTGTTGCATTAGCAGCACAAATGCTCATTGTTAACATTCAACCATTCGCAGATCTTGAACAAGGTTACGAAAACCTCAACATGATCAAAGAGGAAGAAGTTAAAGAAGAAGACAGTTTTGTTGATATGTCAATTGAAGAATTTGATCTTAAATGCAGAGCTTCAAACTGTTTAAAGAGAGCAGGTATTACAACCGTTGGAGAATTGATTAAGAAGACTGAAGAAGAAATGATGCAAATCAAAAACCTCGGTAAGAAATCACTCAAAGAAGTTAAAGAAAAACTCGCTGAAAAAGGACTTAAGTTCGCTGATTCAGCAGAATAAGGAGATAAGAAATGGCCGCACAAGGACGTAAAAATGTTCACGGTAAGACCGGTGTTAGATTCAAAGCCGCTTATACCAAGAGCAAACATGAAAATAAATTAAGAACTCTTGCTACCACATTAGTTATGGAAGAAAGAGTTAAAGTCACAAGTGGCATGGTTAAAGAACTCAAGAAGTTAGCAGACCATTTAGTCACATTAGGCAAACGCGGTGATTTACATGCTCGTCGTCAAGCTGCAAGTGTCCTCCGTTCTGGAGACGCAGTTGCAAAACTCTTCGGCGAACTCGCAGGTCGCTATGCCAAACGTAATGGTGGTTACACACGTGCTATTAAAGCAGGTGTCCGCCTCGGAGATAACGCACAAGTCGTTATGGTCGAATACGTCGACTAATCACTAGACTACATTTAGAGAGGTTCATTAATTGCCTCTCTTTTTGTTTTGCCTTAAGCCGTTTAAGCATTCTTTTACTTGAAAAGGTGTAATTCCTTATCAAAATACGTAAAACGCCTAAAACAGTCGCTTATTTAAATAATTTGGCTATCTATGAAAACCGATAACTTTGATTATTTAAATACAAAGTATTAAAATGTACATTATATGAAAATACGCAACTTATTCTTAACATTCTCTCTTGCATTATGCGGGAGCGCTGCTGCTATTAGTGCAGTAGCAATTAAATCAGGTAGTCCAGTCCCTGTTAAAGCTGCAATTCCTTCAGGATTGTATGATGCTGCAGAAAGTGCAGTTGCTTCTAAAAACTGGAGCGGATTATTTAGTGCACTTCAAACTGCATCAAATGTAGGCTTCTATTCTGTTGGCTACGATGGACTTTTTGATGTCTATCCAACAAGCGATAAAAGAGCAGATGGAAAACTTAAAGACTGGTATTCAGAAGTCACTAATTTTACAGTTGATTCAAAAAGATGTGGAAATTACTCTGCTGAAGGTGATTGCTGGAATAGAGAACACTCGGTTCCAAAATCATGGTGGGGTGGAAGTAAATCAAACCAAGGTTGTGACGCATTCATAGTTGTTCCTACGGATGGAAAAGTTAATGGAATGCGTTCTAACTATCCTTTTGGTGAAGTTGCCAGTGCAACATATACTTCTAAATCAGGATGCAAACTTGGAAGCAGTAAATTAAGTGGTGTTTCCGATAAAGTATTTGAACCATATGATTCAATGAAGGGCGACTTCGCAAGATTAAATTTCTATGCAGCTGTTAAATGGAATACAACAAGTTGGAGATCAGGAAACGGTGCTTCAACATTCCAATCAAGTAATGATCAAGCACATAACTTTGGATTAACAAATTATGCAAAAGACTTATTCATGAAGTGGCATAAGCTTGACCCAGTTGATGATTTTGAAAGAAATCGTAACGACGCAGTTATGAATTCAAGCCAAGGAAACCGTAATCCATTCTTAGACCATCCAGAATATGCAGATTATTTATGGGGAAACGGAGAACCAACTCCAGTCGTAGACCCAGAAAGCGTTACAGTTAGTCCAAATAGTACATCAGTTGCATATAACAATAGTGTTTCATTAAGCGCAACTGTATTACCATCAAATGCATCTCAAAAAGTCACATGGAGTTCAAGTGATACTAGTATTGCAACAGTAGTTAATGGTGTAGTTACTGCAAAAGAAAAAGCAGGAACAGTCACAATTACTGCTGCTTCAGTTAAAGAAGGAGTTAAAGGAACTGCAACTATTACAGTCACAGCACCAACTCCAATTAATGTTACTGGTATTGAAGCAAATAACATTGAGATGGATGCAGGCGAAACTGAAGATATCGGTTTTGCTCCAATTCCAAGCAATGCATATCCTGCTCCAAAATTTGAATTTACATCAAGTGACAGAACCGTAGCGGTTGTTGGCGCTGATGGCAAAGTCACAGGACTTAAAGAAGGAACTTCTAACATCACAATTAGAGCCTATCAACCAAATGGCGGCGATGTTACTAAAACTATTACAGTTAAAGTTAATCCTGCTGGTGCATACACATTAGTTGAAAATGTTTCCACGTTAAAAGATGGAGACAAAATTGTTGTAACTATGGGAGATCCTGAAGGTAGCACCTCTGGTGTAACTGGATGGGATGGAAATAAAGATGCAACTGTTTCTTCAACACCAAATGATTGGGTAAAATACGAAGTTAAAATCAATAGCAGTAAAGTTTATCTTTACGACGCAAACGAATCTTCATATATTGCTACCCCAGGCGGAAACGAATTTAAATACACAACCGAAGTTGGTAGTGCAGGTAATATTAGCGTTGATAGCAACGGAAATTTCAAATGTGGTGAAAGATTCTTAGCTAAGAACAGTTCTTACTATCGTTTCTACACATCTTTATCAAGTTATGATGGATTCCATGCTTATAAGAAAGGTTCAGGCGGAGGATCTGTTGATTACATTACATTAGATAAAAGCGAAGCAGAGCTTGGTATTGGCAACACATTAACAGTTAATGTTGTAGACCATTCAGGAGAAGTCACTTGGTCAAGTAATGATGAATCTGTTGCAACAGTTGATAATGGTGTTATTACTGCAGTTGCTCAAGGTTCAACAAAAATTGTAGCTACATGTGGTAGCGCAACTGCTGAGGTTAATGTCTTAGTTAAAGGCGAACCAGGCCCAGTTACTGACTATGTCACATTAGACAAAACTGAATTGCAAATTAAACCAGGTGAAACAGGAACAATTAATGTTACTTCTTCCTCAGGTACAGTTACTTGGGAAACAAGTGATGCTTCAATTGCAACTGTTGAAAACGGAGTTGTAACAGGTGTTGCATTAGGCAACGCTACAATTACAGCTAGATGTGGTGATGCTTCAGCAACAGTTAATGTTATAGTTACTGAAAACCCAGCTCCAACACCACAAAATAACAATCAAGCAATTGTGATTACTGTCATTGTTATTGGTTCAATAATTGTTCTTGCTGGTGTCGGAGTTACTATCTACTTCGTTGTAAGCAAAAATAAAAAGAAAGCTAGTAAATAGCATTTAAGAGAGCTTTTAGCTCTCTTTTAATTTGTTTGAAACATGATAAATAATATTTTATGATTATTTTAGGAAGGGGAACGAAAAGAAAGGAGATAATTTGAGAACAAATTTCTATAAAATCTTTTTGTTCTTAAATTGAGATGAAAAATGATTGCTAATTTATTAGCCTTGCTTGCTGCTTCAAGTTCATTAAATGCAGCTAATGTTGAATTATTACAAAACGTTGACGATATACAAAAAAACTGTTTGTTTGTATCGGAAACTATTGGATTAGAAGGCACATTGGAAAAACAAAATTTAGTTAGAGATTTAAATGGGAATGTTTTTATTGTTCAACTAAGTAATGATGTGGGTTATCTAATATTTGATCCTGTATCACAAGCACCAGTTGAAATTTCGCTTTTTTCTCCTTGCCCTTATGATTTTGATTTGGAGATAAACAATTATTATTTTGGGCCAATGAATTCGTTTTATTTATTTCAAAATGAATTTATTTCCTGTTTTGATGAAAATACTAGGATTAATCTAACAACTGCTTTAGAAATGCAAGGCGAATTTGAAACAAAACTTAGTGAAATAAGAAAAAATGTTAGTTCCCAGAATAATAACCAAACCCTTTCTATTGAGAAAAAATCACAAAGATATGGATTCGATGTTTTTATTGATAATTATGAGCTTATCACTCAAGAAACACATCCAACAAATTATGATGGTACTTGTGGTTATGTGGCAGCTTCTATAGTCTTGAATTATTGGAATAAAACTATGCATAAAGGAACTGTTCCTGAAAAATTTTATGATGAGAATGGCCAATTGAATATTGATGGCAATAACAATAAAAATCTTTTGCAGGAGTTATTGCGATGTGGCAACAATGTGAAAGAATCTTATCCTTGGTCTATTAGTGATGCTTTGAATGCATATTGTAACGATTATAATATTGATGGATTTGCAGATTGGTTTATACTCGATTTCGATGTAAAAACGCAAATAGATTTAGGCCACCCAGTTATTATATTTGGTGCATTGCAAGATGTGTCTAAAAATGATGTTAGTCTTATTGCTCATGCTGTGGTATGTTATGGATATAAAAATATATTAGGCAATGTATATTATTATGTAAATTATGGATGGGATAACGAATATAATGAAATGCTAATACATCCTGGAATTTTAGTAGGTGGAACAACATCTTTTAAACTTAACTCTTGTGTTTATGAAAAAGAATATACTATTGCACCTAACGAATATGGATTTTCAAGTAGTTATTGTACATACAAAGACACTAAAACAATTACTAAAGATGACTTCTCGTTTGAAACAACTAGATATAGATGTGGCTTTATTGAAAACGAATATGTTAATTTGTCGGCTAGAAAACAAGGATATAATTGTGCATATCTAGAATATAAATTTAAAAATCCACTAAATTGGGTAAATATTAATATATCCTTTTGGAGTGATGATGAAAGGTTTAAGGGGTTAAACAAGGCTTTTGCAGCAATACAATATAAATCGCTATATTCTAATGATTGGATAACTGCAATTGACTTGTTAAATGATGTAGATTTGTCTACCGATAGAAAGAATCAGAATCAATTTTTAATAAGTTTTCCAGAAAAAGCTAAAGAATTTCGTGTGGTTGCTCACTTTTATGAAGTAAGTGGACTAAACGACAGAAATAAAGGTCGAATATCAATAGGAAACATAACTTTTAGTACATATTGTTAATCTGACATTTGCTATTATAGAAACAATAAATAAATTAAAATATTTAATTCATCAAGAAAGGAAAATGAATATGCGTTTTATTAAATTAATCTTACTTTCTTTAACTTGCCTGGCATCAAGCTGTGGTGGACCTGATACAAGAGGCTGGCCACATATTGTGTTAGATTTTAATTGTTCAGAAATATCAAAAATTACTATTGATTTTACACAACACAAGTTTGGGTTCAGAGACGATCAAGAAAAAGTCGATTTTCTGATTTTGAAAAATCCTGAACAATTTGAATCGTTTGTGTTTTACGTCACAGAATTTGATTTAAAAAAGGATCCTGAAAGTTTTCTTGATATATCTAATTTTAGATATAGAATTTTAGTTACCTTTTATTATTGGAAGTCTGATGAAATTTTTACAACAAATCTTCGTTTTTATTCGTATGAAAGGTACGAATCAAAAGTTATGCTAAATAATGGGGATGTTCATTTTATACCCTGGGAAATCGGTCATTTATATGAAAAATTTGTTGCTAATTAAATTTTTAACACTAATAATGATTTAAATTGAAAGACTTAGAGAATTTAAAATTTAAATTAAAATTCAATAACTCGCTTTTATTTTTTAATTAAAAAAAGTAAACTATATACGAAAGGAATTTAATATGGATTCAAATTACAAAAAAGATTTTGAGCCTGGTTTTTCGCCATTAACAGTTTGCGAAGAAGCTTCAAGATGTTTGCTCTGTTTAGACGCACCATGTTCAAAAGCATGTCCGGCAGGAACAAGTCCGGATAAATTTATTCGTTCAGTAAGATTCCGCAACTTTAAAGGTGCGGCAGAGACAATTAGAGAAAACAATGCACTTGGTGCAATTTGTGCTCGTGTTTGTCCGACAGAAAAGTATTGTCAAAAAGGTTGCTCACGTAGTGGCATTGATCGTCCAATCGATATTGGCCGTATCCAAAGATACGTTACAGACTACGAAGAAGCTCTTAAAATGGACATTCTTAAAGTAGGTAAAGCAAATGGTAAATCAATTGCTATTGTTGGTAGTGGCCCATCCGCTTTACAAGCAGCAGTCTCATTTAGACAAATGGGTTATGCAGTAGAAATATTCGAAAAAGAAAAAGTCGCAGGCGGTATGCTTCGCTTTATTCCGGAATATCGTTTACCAAACCGTATTGTTGATAAAGAAATCAAGAGAATTGAAGGCTTAGGCGTTAAATTCAATCTTGGTGTCTGCGTTGGCAAAGATATGTCTATGGCAGACTTAAAGAAGAAATTCGATGCAGTTGTCTTAGCAGTTGGTTATAGCTATGGAAAGATGCTTCCAATGTTCGAAGGCAAGAAATTTGTTGAACTTGCAGTCGATTTCTTAAAGAAAGTAAAAGCTAAAGGCGGAAACGTTAAAGTTAAAGAAAACATTTTAGTTGTTGGTGGTGGAGACGTCGCTATGGACGTTTGTACAACACTTAAATTATTAGGTGTTCCACACGTAACTGATGTTGTTTATGAAAAATTCTCAGAGTTCAAAGCAAGCAAGAAAGAACTTGAAGGTGCAGAAAAACTCGGAGTTACAATTATGGACGGCTATGTCCCTGAAAAAGTCAGTGGCAAAACTGTCACATTTAAACATCGTGAAATTAATTCTACAGTTAAGATTAAAGCCGATAAGATTATCCTTGCAGTTGGTCAAAGACCAGATGTTGAAGGCTTAGGTGTTGAACTTGTTAAAGGCGAAGTTAATGAAGCTAAACCATATTACACAAAAGATCCAAAAGTCTTTGTATGTGGTGATATCGCTCATAGCAAGTTTGATAAGACAGTTGTCGGTGGCGTCCGTACTGGTAAAGAAGTTGCTCTTTATGTAGATGCAGCTTTAGGAGGTAAATAATATGATTAAGAAAGATTTATCTATTGAATTCCTCGGTGTCAAATTTCCTAACCCATTCTGTTTATCATCTTCACCTGTTGGTAACTGCTACGACATGTGTAAGAAAGCATATGAAGTAGGTTGGGGCGGTGTTGTTTTCAAAACAATTGGCCCTAAATCATATTTCATTGATGAAGTCTCTCCAAGATTTGATAAGTTAAACAAAGAAAATACTCCATTTGTTGGTTTTAAAAACATGGAGCAAATCGCTGAACATAGCTTAGAAGAAAACTTAAGAGATTTAAGAAAACTTAAAAAAGAATTCCCAAATCAAGTCTTAATCGCATCCATCATGGGTAACGATGAAAAGACATGGGAAGACTTAGCACGCATGGTTGAAGAAGCCGGTGCTGATATGATTGAAATGAACCTCTCATGTCCTCAAATGACATCACACGCTATGGGTAGTGATGTTGGTAGTAACCCAGAACTTTGTAAGAAATACTGTCAAGCAGTCAAACGTGGAAGTAAACTTCCAATGATGGCTAAGATGACACCAAATATTACAGATATGGTACCAGTTGCAAAAGCCTGTTTAGAAGGTGGTGCAGATGGTATTGCTGCAATTAATACAATTAAGTCAATTTGTAACATTGATTTAGATAAGAAGATTGGTCTACCAATCGTTGATGGAAAATCTGCAATTTCTGGTTATTCAGGTAAAGCTGTTAAACCTGTCGCATTACGTTTCTTACAACAAATGAGACAAGATAAAGATTTACATGATTTACAAATTTCCGGTATTGGTGGTATCGAAACTTGGGAAGATGCTGCAGAATTCATTCTTGTAGGCGCACGTACACTTCAAGTTACAACAGCAATCATGCAATATGGTTACCGTATAGTTGAAGATATGAAAAACGGTTTAATGCATTATATGGAAGAACAACATGTTGATAAATTAGAAGACTTAGTTGGTCTTGCAAATAAGAACATCATTCCAGCAGAAAAACTCAACCGTGATTATATCGTCAGACCAAAAATTGATTTAGATAAATGTGTTAAATGTGGACGTTGCTACATCTCATGTTATGATGGTGGTCACCAAGCTATTGAATGGGATGAAGAAAAACGCGAACCACGTTGTAACAAAGACAAATGTGTTGGCTGTTTATTATGCGGACACGTATGTCCAGTTGGCGCAATCTCAAAAGGCGAGATTACAATCAAAGCTGGTCGTAAATCGAAAGCTGAAAAAATTAAACTTTAGAACAAGTTACAATCTAAGATTAGGCAACGGTTATCCGTTGTCTTTTCTTATGAAAATTTTAGTTTACTATTTAGTTGACGATTAATGTCCTTACAATTTATAATTAGTTGACGATTAGGTTTACAATATGAAAGATTTTAATGAAATTTTCCAGCAAATGTTAAATGGCAAATATTATTCTCCTAGAGAATTACAATACGATACAAAGGCCGGATTATTTTTGTCTCCTTATGAATACCATCAATATTTGGAATTTGTGAATGAAATAAAAAGTGAAGATATTATTGAATTAGATTTGTTATCTTTTAATAAACAAAAACTACACATTATTAATTCTGTTGAACTTTCAACAATGGTTTCAAATTATTTAGATATCGTTGCAAAAGATATTGAAAGTACTAAATCCTTTTTGAGTACAAGAAATGCAGACGAAATAACGCTATCTCGTATCTATTCCGAAATTGAAGGGACTCTTAACATCGAATCTGTTCCTACAACAAGAAAAGTAATTGAAGAATTAAATACCGGCAAAAAAGATCCTTCTAATTTAAATGAACAAATTATTTACAATATGCTTGTTAGTATTCAATTTGTAAATAGTATGCCTGATTTTAATGCCGACAACCTTTATCATCTCTATCAACTTTTATCGGATGGATGTTTAGATGAAGAAGATTGCTTACTAAATGGTTATTATTATCGCCATGATGGTGTTGAAGTGGGAGGCTATAAAGGTTGCCCGGTCGATAAAATTGAAGAATGTATGGATAGTTTATTTGCGTTTATCAATAGCAATTTAAAAAACCCATATTTAAAGAACTTTTTACCTCATATTGCTCATTATTACATTGCGTACGTGCACCCATATTTTGATTACAACGGGCGTACTGCTCGCATGGTTTCTTATTGGGTATCTTTATTAACAAATAGCAAACATTTGCCACCAATAATTTCTGAAGCAATTAATCAAACAAAAAAGAAATATTATGATTCTTTATCAAACACAAGAAATTCCTTCAACGATTTAAGTTATTTTTTGCTATACATATACGAAATTTCAATTACATATTTCTTAACATACAAAAACATTGAGGAGATAGAAAATGTTTTAAAAGAAAAAGACGTTAGCTTATCTATGCTTGAGAAAAATTATTTGAAGAAAATTCTAATCTCGCAAAAAGGAAAATTCGATCATGAAGATTTTACTAAATGGATTAATATCAATATGAGTAAACAAGGTTCGCTTAAAATCTTAAATTCCTTCGAAAAATATGGAATTTTAGAATCTTCGATTAGTAGTTCGAAAAAGAAACTATTTAAAATTAAACAAAACATTCTTAAGTACGAAACAAAATATTAACTTCAAAAATTAAAAAACAAATGTAAATAGTATATACTATTAAATAGTTATGCAAGAAAAGAAACCATTAGACCCAATTACAAAAGCAAAGTTACTCATTCAAGGCGAATACTTGTTAATCTCATTAGTATTCCTTGTAATGGGCATTTTGAAGCTTGTAGGTGTATTTGTATCAGATCCTGCTGAAACTGGCGCAGACGTTAGATTTAAAATATTTAACTTTGTTACCTTATTAGGTGGAATCTGGATGCTTACCGATTTTGTTTGGTCAACGATTTCGCCACGTAGAAGATTTAAAGTAACTTACTTAGATAAAGTTCTTGGTCTTCCATTAGCTTTATACATAATTCCATTTGATATTATTTCCTTAGTTGTTTGGAATTGGAGTGGTATCCCTGAATGGAATAGATTTGGCCTTGGAGTATTTTTCATTATGGTATTCCTTTCTTATTCTTTCCAAGCTGTTTATCATTGGTTCTTCCCAACAAAAGCTCTGCTAGCTGCAGTTGAAGCAGATGAGCAAGCTAAACAAGAAGCTTTAGAAGAACAAAAAAAGCAAGAAGAACAATCTCAACCTGAAGATAAAAAAGAAGAATAATATGAGTAAATATGACGAGTTAGCTCAAATAATTAACAAGAGCAAAAAGCTCGTCTTTTTTACTGGTGCAGGAATAAGTGTTCCTTCTGGAATTCCAGATTTTAGAAGTGCAGATGGTTTGTATAATCAAAGTTCAGGATATAATTATCCTCCTGAGGAAATAATTTCTCATCACTTCTTTGAAGAACATCCAGACATGTTTTATGAATTTTATAAAAACAAGATGGTTTATTTAAATGCAAAACCAAACTACGCTCATAAATTAATTTCTACATTAGATAACAAATCAAGACTTGTCAGTGTTGTTACTCAAAATATCGATGGACTTCACTCTATGGCAGGAAGCAAGAGAGTGTTTGAACTTCATGGATCGATTTACAGAAATTACTGCATTGGATGTAATAAGTTTTATTCATTAGATGAGATGTTAAAACTTGGTAAAGTTCCTCACTGTAAAGAATGTGGAGATATAGTTAAACCTGATGTAGTTTTGTATGAAGAAGGGTTAGATGAGGAAACAATTCGTGGTGCAATCGAAACTATAAGTGAAGCAGATACGATGATAATAATCGGAACATCATTAGCTGTTTATCCTGCAGCAAGTTTTGTTAATTATTTTAGAGGAAGAAATCTAATTTTAATTAATAAAGAAAAAACTCAATACGATTATATTTGTTCATTAGTTTTTAACGAAGATGTTATTAATGTATTTAATCAAATTAAAGATAACCTCATAGTCAAATAGTGATATTATTGAAAATATGAAAAAGGCTTACAAAATTTTAGGAATCTCTGCAATTCTCGCATTATTTATGTCTATTGTTTTAGAACTTTATATATTTATAAGCACTTTACCTAACTATGCAATTAACTTAAATGAAGGTGCATCAAATGTTGTTTGTTTTATTGAATGCATTGTTGCAACTTTAGTTTTACTTATTCATATTTTTTGTGGCGTTAAGTGCCTCGTTAAATTGTTCAATAATGAATGCACATTTAATTATTTCGCAGAGACATTTGTTTGCTTTGCTTTTTTAGACGCAATCGTAAATCTTGCTTTCACTGTTTGTTTTATTTCTATTAAGGAAAGCAAAATTAGTGATCCGTTTGTAATCGCGTCTTTAGTAATTTTCTCTTTAACTTTATTAACTTGTTTTGTTGCTAGATATATTAAAAGAGAAAGTAAGATTCTCAACACTATTTGCATTATTTTATTCTTAGGAACCGCTATCTTAGGATTCTTTGAAGTTAATAATCAATTAATAGGAAAAGAAATAATTCCTACAATTGAATTTATTCTTCCAATTATTGAATGTTTATCAATCACTCAAGCAATAGCAATTTCGTTATTTTCTTTTAAAAACAGTAATAATTTATAATTATTTGGTTGAAAAAGCGCTTACAAGGCATATAATATATGTGCACTAAATATGCTTAATACAATAATTTTCGTACGATAATGTGCCACTTTTTGTGGCTTTTTTGCGTATGAAAGAAAGAGAGGAAAAGTATGTATAAAAGCGAATACCTCAACAGAGTTTTGGAAGAAGTAAAAGCTAAAAATCCAGAACAAAAGGAATTTATCCATGCTGTTGAAGAGTTCTTTGATTCTATGGACTTCATCGTTGATAAAGAACCAAGAATCGAGAAGTATGCAATCTTAGAAAGATTAGTAATGCCAGAAAGAATTATTTCTTTCAGAGTCCCATGGGTTGACGATGCAGGAAAGATTCACTGCAATATGGGCTATCGTGTTGAATTCAACTCTGCTATTGGACCTTATAAAGGCGGTATGAGATTTGATAAATCAGTCAATCTTTCAATTCTCAAATTCTTAGGTTTTGAACAAACATTTAAGAATTCATTAACAGGCCTTCCAATGGGTGGCGGTAAAGGTGGTTCAGACTTTGATCCAAGAGGCAAATCCGATAATGAAATTATGAGATTCTGCCAAACATTTATGGCTGAACTTTATAGACATATTGGACCAAACACAGACGTTCCAGCAGGAGACTTAGGTTTCGGTGCTCGTGAAATTGGTTATATGTTTGGTTACTACAAGAAGATTAGAAACGAATTTACAGGTGTCTTTACTGGCAAAGGAGCATCATATGGTGGCTCACTTGGTAGACCAGAAGCTACAGGTTATGGATTACTTTATTTCGTAGCCGAAATGTTAAAGCACTTTAAGAATGACGAAGTCAAAGGTAAACGTGTCATCATTTCCGGTTCAGGAAAAGTTGGTGGTATGGCAGCAGAGAAGCTAGACCAAATGGGTGGCAAACTCGTTGCTATGTCTGATATCGAAGGCTTCGTATATGATCCAAACGGATTAGATGTGCCTTACATTACAGCAAAAGCAAAAGAAAAAGGCATGTTCTCAAAAGACTATGCTGCAGATCACAAAGGTGTTAAATGGGTTGGAGATCCTCACAAGATGTGGGGTGAAGTCGAATGCGACATTGCTCTCCCATGTGCTACACAAGGTGAAATTCACGAAGAAGACGCAAAACTTCTTAAAAAGAATGGCTGCTACATGTTAGTCGAAGGCGCAAATATGCCATGTGACGTTGAAGCTATTAGATATTTCAACGCTAATGGAGTTCTCTTTGCTCCTGGTAAAGCAAGTAATGCTGGTGGTGTTGCAGTTTCAGGTTTAGAAATGACTCAAAACGCACTTCACTTACCATGGTCATTTGAAGAAGTTGATGAACGTCTCAAAGGCATTATGAAAGACATCTTCCGTAAATGCCGTGAAACAGCAGAGAAGTTCGGTCAACCAACAAATATTGCTTTAGGTGCTAATATTGCCGGCTTCTTAAAAGTCATGGATGCCATGATTGCACAAGGTGTTTGCTAATGAGTTTTAATACAATTCGTGCTCCTCATATATTGCTTCCTAAAAAGGGCGTTGATTTAAACGCATGGGCAGTTATTGCCTGTGACCAATTCACATCCGATATGGAATATTGGAGAGATGTTGAAAAACTTACCAAAGGTAAAGAATCAACATATCATATGATGTTTCCAGAAGCATATCTTGGACACGTTGATGAAAAAGCATACATCGAAGGAATTAATAAAAATATTCAAAATTATCTCGATAATGGTGTTTTAGAAGACCAAGGAGAATGCTTCATTCTTGTTGATCGTAAGACAAGTGTCGTAGATAGAAGACTTGGATTAGTTATCTCTATTGACTTAGAGGATTACACATATGCAAAAGGCGTTAAGAGCCTTATTCGTGCTAGTGAAGCAACCATTGTCGAACGTATTCCTCCAAGATTAAAAATTAGAGAAAATGCTCCTGTTGAATTACCACATATCTTGTTCTTATTTGACGACAAAGATAAAGAGATTATCGAGTCGTTATATAGTAACAGAGATAAATTAGAAAAAGTCTATGACTTTGATTTGAATAAAGATGGTGGTCATATCACAGGTTACAAAGTAACTAATACAAGCGAAATAATTGCTAAATTCGAAGCTTTATTAAAGAAGAATAATAATGGTCTCTTATTCATTGTTGGAGATGGAAACCATTCCCTTGCTACAGCAAAAGCTCACTGGGACAAAATTAAAGTTAATCTTTCTGAAGAAGAGAAACAAAATCACCCAGCAAGATACGCTTTAGTCGAAGCTCTTAACATTTATGATGAAGGTTTAATATTTGAACCAATTCATAGAATTGTATTTGATAAAGATAGAGAATTTGCAAAGAAATTATGTGAACGTCTTGAACTTGAATTTGTTCAAAAAGATCGCGGAGTTAACTTAAACGCTATTGAAGCGCAAGTATATCAAAAAGAGCATCCTGAAAATGTGTTTGAAACATTCTGGTACAGAAATGGTAAAGAACACAAAATTGGAATGCCAAAGAACGCTCCAAAATGTTACAAGATCGTTCAATCATTCATCGATGAGTATCTAAAATCTCATCCAGAAGTAAACGTGGATTATATCCATGATGTAGGCGACTTATTGAAAGTCGCAGATAAGAATCCGGATTCAGTTGCTGTTGCAATGCCGGCTCTTACAAAAGGTGATGTATTTGATTACATTGCCGCAGACGATGTCCTTCCAAGAAAATCATTCTCAATGGGACACGCCACAGAAAAGCGTTATTATCTCGAATCAAAGAGAATTAAATAACTAAAAAGGAGAAAACAAAAAAATGATGAAAAATCGTATTTTCAACTTCTCAGCTGGACCAGCTATGCTTCCAGAAGAAGTCCTCAAAGAAGCCAAAGCAGATATGCTCGACTATCATGGTTGCGGAATGTCTGTTATGGAAATGTCTCACCGTTCAAAAGTTTATCAACAAATCATTGATGAAGCTGAAGCAGACTTACGTAAATTAATTGGTATTCCAGACAATTACAAAGTCTTATTCCTTCAAGGCGGTGCAACACTTCAATTCGCTTTAATTCCACTTAACTTCATGGTTAATGGTAAAGCCGATTACATTAATACAGGTGTTTGGACAAAGAAAGCTATTAAAGACGCAAAGATTTATGGTGAAGTTAATGTCATCGCATCTGGCGAAGAAGATGGCTTCCGTTCAATTCCAAAGGTTAGTCCTAAGAAGATTGATAAAGATGCAGACTATGTCTACATTTGCGATAACAATACAATCTATGGTTCAAAGATGAAGAAATACCCAGACACAGGCGATATACCTCTCATCGCTGATATGTCTTCATGTTTCTTAAGCGAACCTATCGACGTTAAGAAATTCGGCATGATTTATGCTGGTGCACAAAAGAACGTTGGTCCTGCAGGTGTCACAATTTGTATTATTCGTGACGACCTCCTTGCAAGAACTCCAAAACATGCACCTCTTCCAGCATACTTTGATTACAGAATCCATGCAGAAAATGGATCAATGTATAATACCCCACCAACCTATGGTATCTACATTTGTGGTTTAGTCTTCAAATGGTTACTCAAGAATGGTGGTCTTGAAGCAAGAGAAAAAGCAAATAAATCAAAAGCAAGATTACTTTACAATTATCTTGATAAGTCAACATTCTATAAACCATACGTTGCTAAGAAAGACCGTTCATTAATGAACGTTACATTCCGTACTCCAAGTGATGAACTTGATGCAGAATTCTTAGAAGGCGCAAAGAAATATAGATTTACAAACCTCAAAGGACATAGATTAACTGGTGGACTTCGTGCATCAATTTATAATGCTATGCCACGTAAAGGTGTCGTTGCTCTTATTAATTACATGAAAGAATTTGAAGAGGCACATAAATAATGAATATCCATTGTTTAAATAAAATCTCACCTGTAGGATTGAAGGTTTTACCTTCATCCTATAAGGTTGTTGACGATATAAATGATTGTGATGCAATCATGGTTCGTAGTGCAGTCATGCACGAAATGGTTCTTCCAGAAAGAGTATTAGCAGTTGGCCGTGCTGGCGCAGGTGTTAATAACATTCCATTAGATGTTTACGCAAAAGCTGGTGTCGTTGTATTCAACACTCCAGGTGCAAATGCTAACGCTGTTAAAGAATTAACAATTGCTGCTATGCTTCTTGCGTGCCGTGATATCAAAGGCTCAATGAAATGGGTTGAAGATAATAAAGGCGATGAAGCAATCAACAAATCCATGGAAAAAGCAAAATCAGCATTTGCTGGTAGCGAAATCATGGGTAAAATTCTTGGAATTATTGGTTTAGGCGCAATTGGTGCTTTAGTTGCTCAAGCAGCTGGCGCTCTTGGTATGCATGTTATTGCAGTTGAGCCAAGTGCTGCAACAGTTGAAAGAAACAAAGCTTTATTACCTGCTGATATTGAAATCGTTTCAAACGATGAACTCTATAAACGTGCAGATTTCATCTCAGTTCACGTTCCACTTTGTGACGGAACAAAAGGAATGATTAATAAAGATGCATTCAATAAGATGAAAGACGGCGTTGTTGTTATTAACTGTGCTCGTGATGCAATTGTTAATGATGACGATATGGAAGAAGCAATTAAAGCTGGAAAAGTTAGAAAATACGTTACAGATTTCCCTAACTACAAGACAGCAAATATGGATGGCGTAATTGCTATTTCACACTTAGGTGCTTCTACAGAAGAAGCTGAAGATAACTGCGCTGCAATGGCAGCTAAACAAATCGTTGATTATGTTGAAAATGGTAACATTATCAATTCAGTCAACTTCCCACGTTTAGATTTAGGCAAAAAAGAAGGACATCGTGTTGTTGTTCTCTATGAAGGGGATATGTCAGACGAAGTTCAAGGTGCAGTCGCAAAAGTTACAAAGATTAAGAAAATGGTTAGCGGAGTTCACAAGAGTGGATTCGGCGCTTCATTATTCGAAGTCGAAGATAAAGTTTGTGCTAAATGCTTAGGCATGGGTGATAAAGTTATCAGAGTTATTCCAGTAGAATAAACTAAGATTCTAAAAAAGAGCATAGGATTTATCCTATGCTTTTTCTTTTTGTATGAATCAATTTATGCATATGTATGTTAATAGGGTGTAAAAACAAAGTTTATTTTGTTATTATTTTGGTATGAAAAAGTTTCGTTTGTTTGCGTTCTTATCAATCGCATTAGTTTTAAGTTCGTGTAGCTGGAATAATCCAAAGCCTACATCAACTTCTTCAACTACAAGTCAATCTTCAAGCAGTTCTAGTAGTAGCACAAGTAGTTCTACTTCTGGTTCTTCTACTTCACAATCTTCTTCAAGCAGTTCATCTTCCTCGACAAGTAAACCTCGTCCAACAGGAAAAGTAGATATTGGCTTTAGTTGTATTAATGATTTTCATGGTGCGATTAATGAATTAACAGGTTCAAATCCTCAACCAGGACTCGCAAAAGTTGCTGGATATTTAAAAGCCAAGAAAAACCAAGGAAATATTCTTATTAATTCTGGTGATATGTGGCAAGGAACTTTTGAATCGAATTTCAATTCTGGAGAACTTGTAACAAAAGCATTTAAAGAAATTGGCTTTGATGCTTCAATTCTTGGTAACCACGAATTTGACTGGAGAGTTGAACAAATTAGAAAGAATCAAACAACATATGGCGAAGACTTCTTGTGTGCAAACATCATGCAATACAATGCAAGTGGTAATCCAAGTTATGTTGGTGATAGATTTGACTTAGGTTCTACTTACAAAATTGTGGAAAGCAATGGTGTTAGAGTTGGTATTATTGGCGTCATTGGAAAAGATCAATTTTCTTCAATTGATTCACAAAATACAAAAGACTTTGTTTTCTTAGATCCAACTCCAATAGTTCAAGAAATCTCTACAAATCTCCGTCAAAACCACGATTGTCAGATTGTTGTAGCCTCTTATCACGCTGCCTCTTATGATGCAGGAACAGATATATTAGGAACTGACGAATTTGGTAATAGATATGTTGATGCAGTTTTCTGCGCTCATAGTCACCAACAAGAAGGAATTGTTGAAGAATTACACTATGGGGATATCACAGAATATGTTCCTTATATTCAAAGTGGATGCAATGGTTGGTATTGCGGAAACGTTACATTAACTTACGATTGGGATACTGGAAGAACAACATTAAACCAAGACTTAACAACTTGGAACGAATCGATTACACATAGTTCTGTTGCTGCCGATCCTGTTGTCGCTTCATTAGTGAGTGAATACAATGCAGCTTCTAGTTCAGCAGGCAATGTTGTTCTAGGAAGTGCAACAAGACAAATCTCAAAAGATATTGCTGCTAATATGACAGCAAAAGGCATGTATGACCTCTGCCAAGAAAATAATGAAACAGATGTTGTTCTTGCAATGACAAACGTAGCAAGAAATAACATCTATTCAGGAACAGTTAAAATGTCTGACGCAATTACATGTCTTCCATTTAACAACCAAATTGTTGTTTGCGATGTCACAGGTAATGATTTATATAAAGAATGTAGATACAACTACGTTTACAATCCTTCACATTTAACATTTAGTTATGGAGACACAACCATTTATAGAGTTGCTGTATGTTCTTACGTTGCATACCATGCAGGAATGGAAGATAACTATAGAAAATACTATAACTACTTCCCAAGTATCACTAACATTCACGAATTAGATGATGGAAGTGGAAACCTTATCTACTATCGTGATGGCTTATTAAAGCAATTTGAAGATCAGTTTGGAAATTATGGTAACACCATTAATCCAGACAACTATATGGGTGAAGACTATAATGCTTGAACTACTCCCACTTAAACAATTAATTGTTTTGAAGATGGGAGATTCCTACTCAAGAATCCTAATGGATTCAGTATCTAT
>CALEHV010000024.1 GCA_937876465.1 uncultured Bacillota bacterium
CCCCCCAAAAATTGGACCATTCAGGTACAATTAAACGGAGGATTTTTATATTATATAAAATCTAGCGAATGGCTTAAATATTTTATAAAGAACGTTAATCATGGTAAGCCTATGAATAAATTAGTGGCAAAATGCACTTTGATATTCTATTTATTGATTAATGTATCAATCTGAAAAACAAAATAGCCAGTACATTGTTTAAATCCTATTGAATAATAAATAATAGTTTTTTCTATTTCATAATATATTCTTTTCATATATCGAACGCGTTAATGAACAAACAAAATACAGTGTAACTTATTTATTTTCTCTTTTTTTTATAATTTTTTTAATTTACCAGCTTTTTATAACTATAATTTTTGCCATTCTTTTTTTAAACTTTGTTTAAAAACATCTAGTGTCTTTTCTTGTTGTTATATTCTTTCTATCAAATCCTCTACGTTAAGATAATGAGCTTCACTTGTCAAAAATAGAAAGTTTCCATTCTTATTTATTTTTTAATATAATTAAGGTAAAGAGGAACAAAATATGAAAAAAACATCATTTTTAACATTATTAGTTGCATCTATTTTATTAACTAGTTGTGGGAAATCTAGTGAACCTAAGCAATCAAAGACTAGTGATTCAGTAATAGAATCAGAGCAATCAACAGATACTGAATCAGTAGAAGAACCAGAACCTATTGAAACAAAACAAACTGAAATTATTCCTGAAGAAGCACGACAATTATTCAAAAATATCAATGATCAAGCAGATGTTCCAGGCAATTTTCCAGATATGCCTGATGAGTTTGCTATCGAAACTTTTTCTATTCAATCAGTTAAGACAATCGCTGAAGGCACAGAAACTGAAGAAAGCTTTAAATTTTTATCAAAAATGAGCTACTCCAAAACCGATCATGTTTTTTATCGAGAATATGCTGAAATTGAAGATGGCAAATTAGATTCGGAACAAACTTGGATGGTAGTGGAAGATGATGCTATCTATCTTTATATAAAGGAAACTGATAAGAATGGTGTTGAATATAAAATTAACACATTAAATGACAAAAGTCTTGATGAATTTATTTCTGAATTTTTTATAGAAACTAATTCTTTCGGCATTCAAGAAACTTTTACTTCATCAAACTTCGAATTTACTAAAACTCCAATATGTTCGCAAGAAAAGAGCATATTAAAATATGACTCTTATTATGGAAGCAATAATAAAGCTTCTATTCAACTCGAGGAGTTCATGTCAACAATTATTGAAAATGTTTCAGGTGAAGAAATTGGACTTGAAGGTGGAACCAATTATAATGTTTTAGAAGACAACACCCAAGAAGTTAACATCCTAAATAATCTCTTGAAATCATTTAATTTTACAGATGAGATTACTACTACTTCATTCGATGAAACTTTAAAAATAATATCAGGAACTAAATATGTTTATAATTTCTTTGAAGATGAAACAAGGATTCCAGAATTTGATAAAACTTTATGGGATAACCCTCTAGATTAATTTTTACTCTTTGTTTACAGTCTTTAGTTTTACTAAAAGAATTTAAAAAAGACTAGTAAATATTAATAAAAAGATAACTATATTATGCATTGCTAGTGCCGTTTTACTAAACTCATCTATTACCGCTATGGTTGGTTATAACAATGCATTTAAACCAGTTGGTGGCACAAGCGATCACGCAATAACCTTTAAACCAAATTCAAGAGATGTCACAACCGACGGTGGCAATAGTGCTTTGATTGCTTTTGATTACATATGAAAACAAGAACTTGGATGAATTAAATATCAAATTTTTACATTTTTAAGGGTTGTTGCAATATTCTAATTTCAATGCAGAATCTGGTTTTATCTCATAAAAATTGTCAGCTGCTTGCAAAATGCATGCAACTAATCGTTGGATGTGACATAATATATTCATGAAAGAAAAGACATCGATTAGATATTTTAATAAGAAACCCGTTAGATCAAGATGGGATGAAGAATCATCTTCTTGGCTTGTTTGCGCTGTCGATTTAATTGATGCCGTCATTGAAACATCGAATCCAAGAATATATTGGTACACAATTAAGAGGAGACATAACGACTTAGTTGCAAATTGCAAGCAACTGAAAATGATTTCATCAGATTCAAAAGCTTATAATACTGATTGTTTAACAATCAAAGGATTAGATGTATTACTAGATATTTTACCTTCAAAACAAAGACAAATCCTGAAAACTTGGTTAAAAGGCAATAATGACCCGCTCGATGAACAAAGCAAGAAGAAGGCTTATGATTTAATTAATTCAGGTGTAATAAACGATATTGAAATCGGCACTACAAAAGGGCTTCAAAAAATCCATTCATATTTATTTGATGGCCTTTATGATTTTGCCGGAAAGATAAGAAATAAAAATATTTCAAAAGGCGGGTTTATGTTTACTAACGCTTTATGTTTGCCAAACGTTTTAAAAACAATTGATAAAATGCCGGAAAAATCGTTAGAAGAGATAGTTGATAAGTATGTTGAAATGAATATTGCCCACCCCTTCATGGAAGGCAATGGAAGAGCGACAAGAATATGGTTAGATCAAATGCTAATTCATTCATTAGGGAAATGCGTAGACTGGTCTAAGATTGATAAAACTGATTACCTAAATGCGATGAAAATTTCTCCCTCTTCTTCGAAAGATATTTCACTCCTCATCAGCAATGCTTTGACTACTGATGTCAATAACAGGGAATTAATAATAAAGGGAATAGACTATTCTTACTATTACGAGGAAGTTGAATAAGCAAAAAACATGTATCGGGATTGTTTGAGATATGTAGTAAGGAATAACGGCGGTAATGCTCTCTTTTATACTAAAAAACTTCTTTGATGTTTTTGTAAACATTTCTCAAGAGAATGGGGTGAACATTTTTTAATACAATAAGATTATTATAAGGGTGAACAATTGTATTATTTCTATAGCCCTTTGCCACTTGTAGACTACAGCATTGATACATTTCGGTGCTGTTTTTATTTTGAAGGAAATCAAGTTTTCCTAAACGCACTTAGACTCCCTAATTTTTAATGTAAAGTATTCCGATGCAGCCTTTTCCGCAATGTGAAGAGATAACGCATCCTGAAGTAGTAACAATTATTGATTGTGGATCTACAATTTTTGCTAGTTCAGTTTTTGTATATTCAAGTAATTCATCACTTACTAATGAATGTGTAATAATAACAGCAGATTGATCAACGTTTGGTAAAGCCTCTTTTATATCTTTGAGTTGCTCATTAACTGCAATTCTCATAGGCCCTCTAGGCTTTTTATATATATACATCTCGCCATCTTTAACTTTAATGTATGGGCGGATATGGAAAATATGACCGAATATTTTAGATGCGCCAGAACATCTTCCACCTTTATGCAGGTATTCAAGCTGTTCAATAGTAAATTGAGCTACAACATTTGGAACAGTTTTTTCAAGTTCCTCAGCTATTTCTTTTGCACATTTACCTGCTTCAACAAGTTTTACAGCCTTTAAAACAAGTAAACCAGTGCCAGTAGATAAACTTTTTGAATCAACTAAATAAATTCTGTCATCCTTAAAACTTGCTTTTGCAATAAAAGCGTTTTGGAAGTTGCTGGACATTGTGCTTGATAAACCAAGAAATATAATGTCCATGTCCATGTCAATGTACTTTTTAAATGTTGCACGTATTAATTCTGGCGAACATGCACTGGTATGTGGAAGTTTACCTGTTTCTTCAATTTTCTTAAATAAGGTGGCGATATCAAGATTAACACCATCTTGGTATGTTTCTTTTTCAAAAGAGACATTAAGTGGTAATACTTCAATGTCATACTTTTCGTAAATTTCTTTTGTTAAATCCACAGTGGAATCAACAATAATTTTAACTTTGTTCATATCAATCTCCTTTTTTATCAACCTAAGAAACAATTATTAATTTAAAGGTTAATTTAAAAAAAAGTCACTATACTGTGAAACACAAGTTAGTAGAGAAACAATTTACAACTCCACTCAGAGTAGAGTAATATATTTGCCATGGAGAATCTAAATCAAATATTTGCAGAAAACTTAATAAAATTAAGAAAATCAAAAAAACTTACTCAATTAGAGTTATCAGAGAAACTCAACTACAGTGATCGTAATATTTCTAAATGGGAAAACGGTACATCCTTACCAACTTGCGATACTTTAAAAGAACTCGCATCATTTTTTGGTGTTTCAATGGATTACTTTTTTGAGAAACATAATAAAATTGAAATGTTATCAAATGAAGATGATGGCAGACGTTTAAAACTGATTATTATTGGTCTTGCAATGTTGGGAGCCCTTTTTGTTTCTGTTGTTTGTTTCGTTGCTTTCCCTAACTTTTTTAACTTTTCATGGTTATCATTTGTTTGGGGAGTAGTACTTTGTTCAATAATTGGAATTATTTTTACATCAATTTGGTTTAATAGAAGTCATTACCTATTTTTGTTTATAAGTTTATTAGTGTGGACTGGCATAGCTGCTTCATACTTAACTGTATTAATGGTGAATAATTTAAACCTTTGGTATATATTTTTTGTCGGTATTCCTCCTCAATTGGCAATCTTTGTGTGGAGTAGAATGCCAATTTATAAAAAGAAATAATTTTTTAAGTATTAATAATTTGAAAAAAGAATTGCTTAAAATAAGCGATGCAAAATATGTTCGTTTTAAAGTAAATTAACTCCAGGTATTGATCCTAGTTTATTTTTAAGGAATAAAAATTGGCGATGGCTATTTCTATTTAAACTTGATTCTTTGAAATGATTCAATACTTTTTTGCAAGAACTCTTCACTTATTCGATCGGCTCTTCTTGCACTGAGCATAGAGTGAGCGATACACTTAAGAAGGTTTTCTATGTGTGGAAAATCTCACTTTTAGAAGATAAATATAAGCCAAGGTGTGGAATTGTATCATTTCTTGCGTTTATATCCATAAGGAAATAACAGCATTGGTATAATAAATCGGTGCTGTTTTATAATGATTTTCTTCAAATGTGCATTGAAAAATATGCAGAAGATCCTTCATT